>VBDA01000534.1:0-3583 GCA_005883655.1 Betaproteobacteria bacterium
TATCGGTGGTCATCACGTTCATGTCGCGCAGGAACTGAGTGACCTTTTTTTCCTGTTGCGCTTCGCCGCGATCCTGACCGAGGTAATCGACGTAATCGAAGTCGAAGCAGCGGGCATTCGTCGTGGCGGGAACGCGGCAGTGCCCGCGCTTCTCCGCCATGCACTTCAGATAGTTGAGCCCGCTGTCGCCGAGCACTTCGATGTCACCCATCATGTGCGCGTTGGTAATGGGGACAAAACGCTGGGCTTCGAAAAATTCACCGACCTTGACTTGGTAGGCCAGCGCTTCCTGGGCGGCCACGCCCTGCTCGCCGCGCAGAATCGCCTGCTCCTCGGTGTTGAGTTCCATGTCTGGCACTTACCTGAATAAGTAGATAGGGCTCGACCAGGCCAGATCGCCGTCGTCGGAGATCACGCAAATGTGCAGAGGGTTGTCGCCACTGGCGTTCAGCTTCACGCCGACACGAGCGTTTCAGATGCGTTTCGTCGTTGCCCTCCGACAGGAGGAAGACGCGGATCTGTGCCGTCGCTGGCGAAGACCAGATCGTCCAACCCGATGCGCTCCAACAGGATACGCTCCTTGATCAAGGCCGTGTCGATGACAAGCGCGCCGTGCTTGGCGTCGCGTAGGTCGAGATCGACACCGTCAAGCGCTCGTGGTGAGCGCGTGCCAGCGCAAGCCTCCGCCGGTCGCCGACTCTAGTGCACTCAGACGTTCGCGATCGGCAGAGACCGACCGAGGCTGTATGAAAACGTGGGTCAATTTCGAATTGGGGGGTCGTCCGACCCCTCCGCATCACGAAAGAATCGCCTATAGCGGAATCTGAGCGCCCAACATTTGTGCGCTCACATCATCGTCGTGTTTTCACACGGCCTCGACCCCTTCCGGACGGTCGTTCTTGCGCGGAAGTCGCGAAGTTCCGTAAGATCGTGCAGGACGCCGGCATCAAACCCGAGTGAGGGTTCCAATGAGCCAACAGCCGCAACCGTACAAGGTCCGCAGCATCCATATTGTCGCCAAGGGCACCGATGTGCTGGTACGCGAGTACACGCTGGATCCCGGTGAGCAGATTCCCTGGCACCATCACACCAGCGTTGTCGATCACTATTACGGGCTCGAGGGCACGGTGGTGATCGAGACACGCAAACCGGCGGGCCGTCACGAGATCGGCGCAGGACAAGCTGCCAGCGTGACGCCGCCGACTGCGCACCACCTGTCGAATCCGACGAGTATGCAGTGCAGGTTCCTGCTCATTCAGGGCGTCGGCCCGTACGATTTCGTCAAGGAAGCGTAACTGCGGCTGACTGTGCGCACCCGCGTATATCAAAAACCCTGCCAATATGCGCAGTACGGCGAACGGCAGGCTTTGGCCGAATTCCGCCTGATTGTCGACGGTCCGTTTCGCATCTGGCCGCTCCAGAACCATTCATTCGAACCGCGTATGGTCGATCCTAGTTGTGTGTGTGGCGAGATAAACCTCGCGCAGGAAGCAAGTGAGGCCGCAGATCACCGCCAGCATCGCGCCCACGAACAACGCGCCGGCGAGCGACTTTAGGTTGGTGGCGAAAAACTCCTCGATGAACAGAGTGACGATAACTAGACAGACGAGCAACGCCGCTACAGTGCAGTAATTGATGGACCAGCTACACACGCGCCGGCGTTGCTCAAGATTGCGGATCTCCAAGCGCGCCGCAGCCTGGGCGTTGGCGTCCAGGCCGGACCAGGTGGCCTCGAAGCTGCGGGCGCGGTCGATCACGCGGGCAAGTCGCGTGGCCATTACCCCGAGCAGACCCGCAATGCCGGTGAGCAGGAACACCGGTGCGATGGCGAGCTGAATGGCGTGTGCAATGATTCCAGTGCCGGGGTCGATGGGCATGGCGTGACCTCATTGAGCGGCAAGTCCGCGTTGTGCGCAACAGGATAGCGCACTGGTTCCGTCTAATGACCTGTGCTTTTAGCCGCAAAGCGACTTCCGCGATTAACGCGACTTGGTCACCCTGCCATTCACCTCGGGGCAGAGATGGCTCGCCATGCACGCGATGCCGGTTGTGGCCGCTATTGGCAGGACTTTGACATTTGCGAACGGCAAAAACCGACCCACACTTGCCTGGGGCGGTTTTCTGGTCGACTGGCCGGTATACTTTGCAAGCCGCTATTCGCTGAGTTCTTCGAGAAAATCGGAATTCGGTGCAGATTTCTGCCGGCTATTTCAGAAGCGGCTCACGATCCGCAAAATTGGTTACGCCCTCGGGATTTCTCCCATGACTGCGAAACATCGCGCCCCCTCATCTTTGCCGACTGGCACAGTCACGTTCCTCTTCACCGACATCGAGGGCAGCACGCGGTTGTGGGAAACGCACCATGACGCCATGCGGAAGGCGCTTGCCCGACACGACGATATATTGCGGAATTGCATTACTGCGCAGCACGGCCACGTTTTTAAGACCGGAGGCGATGCCTTTTGCGCGGCCTTCGACAACGCGCGGGATGCTGTGCATGCTGCGCTTGCCGCCCAACTTGCGCTTTGTGCCGAGGCATGGCCGGAATCGAACCACATCCGCGTGAGGATGGCGCTCCACAGTGGCGCCGCAGAGTTGCGAGAAAGTGATTACTTCGGGCCGCCACTCAACCAAGTGGCGCGGCTTCTGGCCGCTGGCCACGGCGGACAAACCCTGCTGTCAGAGACAACTTACGACCTGTGTCGTGACCGACTGCCTTTGGGGGCGGCCGTGAAGCCCTTGGGCGAGCACGACCTTAAAGATCTGACGCGTCGGCAAGCGATTTTCCAGCTCTTCCATCCCGATCTGCCGCAGGCTTTTCCTCCACTGAAGACGTCGTTCACCCAAACTGACGCCGATAAGCCGTCGATCGCGGTGCTGGCCTTTACCAATCTGAGCGGCGACGCTGAACAGGAGTACTTCGCCGACGGCATTGTCGACGACATCATCACCGCGCTCTCGCGAGTGCACGCGTTCTTCGTTATCGCCCGCAATTCGAGTTTTACCTACAAGGGCAAGGCCGTCGACATCAAGCAGGTCGGCCGCGAGCTCGGCGTGCGCTACGTCCTCGAGGGCAGCATCCGCAGGGCGGGCAATCGCGTGCGCATCACTGGCCAGTTGATCGACGCGGAGAACGGACGGCATATTTGGGCCGATCGGTTCGAGGGTTCGCTGGATGACATTTTCGACTTGCAGGACCGCATTACCGAGAACGTGGTGGGGGCGGTCGAGCCTAGCCTGCGGCTTGCCGAGATCGAACGAGCGCGCTCAAAGCCCACCGCGAATCTGCAGGCATACGATTATTTCCTTCGTGCATGGCACAACCTTGGCATGAACTCCAGCGAGCGAGGTAACGACGAGGCGCTGCGTGATTTGCGTCGGGCCATTGAGCTGGATGGCGGCTACTCAGCGGCGAAAGCCTTGTATGGCTGGGCGATTCAGCTTCGCAAGTCCTCACGAGGCCAGGCGACCAAAGCGGAGATCAAAGAAGGGATACGAATGGCGCGAGAGGCGCTTGCGGCGCACCACGACGATCCGGTCACGCTCGCCACTGCCGGATGGGCGCTGTGCTTCCTGGATTCGG
>VBDA01000534.1:3618-6354 GCA_005883655.1 Betaproteobacteria bacterium
TAAAGCTTGCACCCAATATCCCTGCAGTTCTGAATCATGCCGGCTGGGTGCGGGTTTTTGCCGGCGATCCAGCAGAAGCTGAGGAGACGTTCCGGCGGGCCATGCGCCTAAGTCCGCTCGATCCGCAGATGGCACACCTGCAGAGCGGCCTTGCCCTCGCGTGTCTTAGGGCCGAGAAATATGATGAAGCGCTCGCGGCCGCACTGCGCGCGAGCCGTGAAAGACCTGACTACCAGCAGGCGCAACGGCCCGCGCTCTTCAGTCTCGTGGGACTCGGCAGGCTGGCGGAGGCCAAGGCGGTTGCAGAGCGCGTGCGGGCATCGTCGCCGGGCTTCACGGTTTCGTGGTTCAGGTCGGTACCGTTCAAGGACCAGCCCTTCAAGGCACGGTGCATCGCTGCGATGCGGGCGGCGGGCATCCCGGAATAAGCCCAATGTGCTGGGTTGCTTGCCAAGGCCCGGAGTATGGCGCGCGGCCACGGGCCACTGGATCGAGCCACGACCAGGATCGGTAAATGTAGAACTGCCTACCAATATCCGATTGGCTCGATAGCGCCAATTCGATTCCTTAACTAACGGACGTTCGATCAGCATCTCATGCAGACTGGTGTTCGCAGTCTTTGCCGGTCCGCTTTGGAGATCTCCTCGCCGCGTTTGTGGCGTCGAGCAACGTCTGATTCAGCTTAACTCCGGTCATTGCCAACGCGCGTATTTCAGGCCATGAACGGCAGGAGTTGGCCGGACAGCGACCGTCACGTTCAGCGGACGTGACCCAACCCAGCTTGACGGCCGCTGCACAGCTTGCGCAACGCAATCCGCAAGTCGATCATGCGTCAGCTGGTTATCCGAGTGCATCCTCACCGGCCAGAGCAAAGGCATGGACATCACCGACCTCCCGGCACACGCCCTTTCCAGCGCAATCCTCAAACGCCAAGTTTCGTGTCGTGAGGTTATGCGCGCGACTCTCGCGCGCATCGAGTCCGTCAATCCGGTGCACAACGCGATCGTCAGCCTGCGCGACGGCGATGTACTGCTGCGCGAGGCCGATGAGCGCGACGGGCAATTGAAGCGTGGCACTACGCCCACAGGGCCAATCGCCTGGATGCATGGCATGCCGCAAGCGATCAAGGACATGGCTCAGACCGCTGGCATCCGAACAACGCTCGGCTCGCCTTTGCTGTGTGATTGCGTGCCGACTCAGGACGGGCTGATGGTCCAGCGCATGAAGGCCGCAGGCTGTATCGTCATCGGCAAGACCAACACTCCCGAGTTCGGACTGGGCTCACATACCTTCAACGAGGTCTTCGGCGTAACGCGCAACGCCTACGACGCCACAAGGTCTGCTGGTGGTAGCAGCGGTGGCGCGGCTGTGGCGCTGGCCCTGCGCATGCTCCCGGTAGCCGATGGCAGCGACTTCATGGGCAGCCTGCGCAATCCGGCCGCGTGGAACAACGTGTTCGGGTTCCGTCCAAGTCAGGGCCGGGTGCCAACATGGCCGTCCCAGGATGTCTGGGTCTCCCAGCTGGGCACCGCGGGACCAATGGGGCGGACCGTGCAGGATGTTGCAATGCTGCTCGAGGTGCAAGCGGGTTACGACGCGCGCGTGCCGCTCTCGCTGTACGGCAGCGAGCGATTCGCGCATGCACTCAATGATTTTGAGGTTAACAAGGCACGCGTCGGCTGGCTGGGCGACTTAGCCGGTTACCTGGCGATGGAGCCCGGCATTCTCGCAACCTGCGAGCAGGGACTGCGGCGTCTGCAAGATCTCGGTTGTATGGTCGAGCCCGTACCGCATGGCTTTGCACCTGAACAGGTATGGCAGACCTGGCTGATCTGGCGGCGTTGGCTCGTTGCGGCGCGCATCGCGCCCTACCTCGCGAATTCAAAGAACCGCGCGCTGATCAAACCCGAAGCACTATGGGAGCATGACCAGGCGTCAAATCTGAGCGGCGCACAAGTGTTAAGCGCGAGTGATCAGCGTAGCGCGTTCTATCAACAAATGCTGGCGCTCTTCGACCGCTGCGACTTTCTGGCTCTACCGACGGCACAGGTGTGGCCGTTCGACGCTGCGCTGCGTTGGCCGAATAACATCGCGGGGCGCGAGATGGACACATACCACCGCTGGATGGAGGTGGTGATCTACGCCACTTTGGCGGGGTTGCCGTGCATCAGCATACCGGTCGGCTTCAACTCCACCGGTCTGCCAATGGGCATGCAGCTCATTGGGCGGCCTCGCGGTGACTTGGCGGTGCTGCAACTGGCGCATGCCTATGAAAAAACGGCGCGGGATGTGCTGGCGATCAGGCCGCGAGCCTAAGCACGCACGCATCGGATCTATCGTTGGTCACCAGCAGCTTCTGACAACACGCAACGCGAAAGTCGACGGTCGCAGAACGACCCACTCCAGCCGTGCGCCTGACAGGGACCGGACATTCAACCACGGTCAGTTCGAGACGTTCGGCGACCGGATGGAATCGGCACCCATACGTCGCCGGGTTGGGGGCTATTCGCCCTTGATATTGGCGTCGCGCGCAATCTTCGCGAAGCGTTGGAGATCGGTCTGTACGGTGCGCGCGAATTCCTCAGCAGTGGGCTTAACACCCTCGACGCCGAGCGCCTCAAAGCGGGCAATAACGTCCTTTTGCGAGACAATGACCGTCACCTCTTCGCGCAACTTCTGAATCACAGCCTCCGGCGTGCCCGCCGCAGACGACAGCGCGAGCCACGTGCCCAGATC
>VBDA01000602.1 GCA_005883655.1 Betaproteobacteria bacterium
CCGCGACATTCAGCGTCGCCGCGGTTCCGAGGATGATGCAAAAGGCGACGATGTTCGAAAACGCCATGCCGAGGTAGGTATCGACCTTGATCCGGCGCAAGTGATCGGCCGCGCCTTCGGGCGCATGGGCGAGCGCTCCGGCGGCAGGGTCGGCGTTGAGCTCCTCGACCTCCTGCGACGCCTGCCAGAAAAAAAGATACGGGCTGATGGTGGTGCCGAAGACCGCGACCACGACGGTCAAATACTCCGTGGTCAGCGCGAAATGCGGCGAAACGGTGCGGGTCGCGACTTCGCGCCACGGAATGTGGATGGTAAGCACCAGGACGACGTAGGAAAGGAGCGCGAGGGTTAGCCACTTGAGATAGCGCACGTAGCGCTGATAGGGCAGGAACACCTGCAGCAACAGGCAAACGACGCCTATCGCCACCGAATAGATCTGTGGTGGCCCTCCAATGAGCAGCTGAACCGCGTCGCCCATCGCCGCGATGTCGGCAGCGATGTTGATGGTGTTGGCGATGACCAGCAGGGCAACGACGCCATAGAGCACCGGACGCGGGAAATGGCGTCCGATATTCGACGCGAGACCGTGACCCGTGACGCGCCCGATCCGCGCGCTCACCAACTGGATGCCGACCATCAGCGGATAGGTGAAAACGATGGCCCACAGGGTGTGAAAACCGAACTGCGCGCCCGCCTGCGAATAGGTAGCGATACCCGACGGGTCATCGTCGGCCGCGCCGGTGATCAATCCGGGACCGAGCTGCCTTGCCCAATCGCGCATTCGTTTCATGCTTTCCCTCGCCACCGGGCCCGCTAGCCGAGTTGATTCGGCCGCACGCGTCGCATCCGCGGCGGGGCGAGTATATAACGCGAACTCCTGCTTGCCGATGAAAAACACACCGGGTGCCAGAGTCCCCGTGCAAACACGCGATCTCACTTAGGAATCGCCCAAAAAAAGGCCCGCAGCAAGGCGGGCCCATCGTGACCAAGGAAAGCGGGCTTCGCACCCGTTGCGGCTCAGGGCAACATGCTGTGGTCGTAGGTGCGGATGTCCCGGTTCTTGGTCTCGGTGAGGAAGATCGCGCCGATGATCACGGTCATGACGGCAACGACGATCGGATACCACAGCCCGTAGTAGATGTCGCCGGTCGCGGCCACCATCGCCGTCGCGGTCAGCGGCAGCATGCCGCCGAACCAGCCGTTGCCAATGTGGTACGGCAGCGACATCGATGTATAACGGATCTGGGTCGGGAATAGCTCCACCAGGAATGCGGCGATCGGACCGTACACCATCGTCACGTAGATCACCATGATGACGAGGAGCAGCTCGGCCATGACCCAGTTAACCTGGCTCTTGTCGGCGCCGCTCTTGTAGCCGGTCGTCTTCAGCGTTTCCTCCACCTTCTTCTGATCCCAGCCTTCGATGCGGGTGCTGCCGATGGTGGTGACGACCGACTTGCCGGGCTCCGCCGGTACCGACTTGAATGACAGGCCCTGCTTGGTCATGAAGTCCTTGGGCTCCACGGTCCGACAAAGATGTGGAACTGGCAGTCGGTCGCCGCGACGGTGATCGGCGTCTTCGCCGAGTATTCCTCGAGCGCCGGATTGATATAGTGCGTCAGTCCCTGGAATAGCGGGAAATAGGTGACCGCCGCGATCAGGCAGCCCGTCAGGATGATCTTGAGCCGCCCGATCTTATCGGAGAGCCAGCCAAAGACAATGAAGAACGGCGTTCCGATAAGCAGCGACACGCCGATCAGGATATAGGCCGATATGTAATCAAGCTTCAGCGTGATGATGAGGAAGAACAGGGCGTAAAACTGCCCCGTGTACCAAACCACGCCCTGGCCGGCCGTCGCGCCGAGCAGCGCAAGCAGCACGAACTTGTTGTTCGGATACTTGAAGAAGCTGTCAGTGAGCGGCGATTTGGAGCCCTTGCCCTCCGCCTTCATCTTCTGGAATATCGGCGACTCATGCAGCTTAAGCCGGATGTAGACAGAGAATACGAGCAGGATGAGCGAGAGCCAGAACGGAATCCGCCAGCCCCAGTCTGCGAAAACCTTGGCATCCATCCAAAGTCGCGCCCCGCCGATCACCGCCAGCGCCAGGAAAAATCCCAGCGTCGCAGTGGTCTGGATCCAGCTGGTGTCGTAGCCGCGCCTGCCTTGCGGTGCGTGCTCGGCGACGTAGGTCGCCGCGCCGCCGTACTCGCCGCCGAGCGCCAGGCCTTGTACGAGCCGCAGCGTCACCAGCAGGACCGGCGCCGCCCAGCCGATGGTCTGGTACGTTGGCAGCAGCCCGACCAGGAAGGTCGCCCCGCCCATGAACACGATCGTGATCAGGAAGGTGTATTTGCGTCCCACCAAGTCGCCGATCCGCCCGAACACGATGGCACCGAACGGCCGCACTAGGAAGCCGGCGGCGTAGGTGGCAAACGCCGAAAGCAGCGCCGCGGTCTCGTTCCCCGAAGGGAAGAAAAGCGCCGCGAAGAACGGCGCCAGAGTCGCGTAAAGATAGAAGTCGTACCACTCGAATACAGTGCCGAGCGAGGAGGCGAAAATCACCTTCCTTTCTTCGGTGCCTATGCTCTTGATCGACTCCTCCTCCAAGAACACCTTTGTCTTGGCCTGCGCCATCGTTGCCTCCCTCAATTCGATTTCCCACGGAAACGCCGAAGTGAACGCGCCGGCGTACCACTAGCCTCCGCGCACCAGCGCTTTTTTCCATCCTGCGCCGGGCAATAGTATCGCAGCCGACGATCTCGCGAAACTTACACGCATGGATATTGCATTGCAACATCCGATCTTCGCCTCGCCGCGCGCTGACTATCGCATCGCCCCTTACGCCGATTCGGGCTCGGAGCCCTGACTGAGCAGCGCCTGGATCTTGGCCATGAGCTCGCGGGTCGAGAACGGTTTGGTAACGTAAATGTCGGCGCCCATCGACAGCCCCTTGGCGACTTCGGCGTCACGCCCCTTGGCGGACAGCATGATGATCTTGATGTGCCGCCAGTCCTCGCGCTCGCGCATGCGCATGCATACTTCGTAGCCGCTTTTGATCGGCATCATCACGTCGAGCAGCACGAGATCGGGATTGTGGGACTCGACCAGCCTGAGCGCCTCTTCGCCGTCGCGGGCGATATGGACTTCATATCCGTTTCGCTGCAGGAGGAACTCCAGTGCCGCGACGATGCTCGGCTCGTCGTCGGCAATAAGAATTTTCTTGCTCACGTTGCGGCTCCCGTGGGCAGGGTGAAGGAAAACCGCGCGCCGCCTCCAAGACTGCTTTCCACCCACATTCTGCCGCCAAAATGCTCGACAATCTGGCGGCTGATGTGCAGCCCGAGGCCGCTGCCGTGCGGCTTGTCGGTTAGGGTGTCTCCCACCTGATGGAACTTGTTGAAAATAGTCTCGTGGTCTTCCGGGCTGATGCCCCGACCGTTGTCGCGCACGTCGACCGAGAGAAAGCCTTCGCGTTCGGCCAGCGCAATCTCGACCCGACCGTTCGCGCTATCGCAGAATTTGACCGCGTTTGACAATAGATTGAGCATGACCTGAGTCATGCGGTCGAGGTCGACAGTGACGGTTGAGACCTTCTCGGGAAGCCGCGCCTCGACCTGGATGTTCTTCTCCCTGAACAGTTGATCCATCGCGGCGAGCGTGTCCGAGATGACCTCCTTCATGTCGACCCGCGTTTCAACCCAATCGGCCTTGCCCGATTCGATCTTGGCCAAATCCAGCACCTGATTGATGAGCCGACTGAGCCGCTCGGCCTCCTTGGTGATGATGCCGAGAAACTTCTTGCGCTGCTCGACCTCCACGTCGGGGTCGTCGAGCAGGATCTCGGTGATTGCCCGGATCGACGTGAGCGGCGTGCGCAGCTCGTGGGTCACGGTCGAGACAAAATCGTCCTTCAGCCGATCGAGCTCCGTGAGCCGCTCGTTGGCCCCACGCAGCTCGGCTGTCGCCGCTTCCAGTTCACGAGACTTTTGCTCCAGCTTGTGGCTATACACAACAACCTGCGACGCCTCGTCGAGTATTTCGCGCACCTCGTCGATACTGAGTGCCTCTTCCTTGGCGACTGCGGCAACCATGACGCGCGCGGAGGCAGCGCCTATCGCGCCGGCGAGCTGGACCTCGACATAGTGCACCAGCTCCGCATCGGCGACCAAGCGCTCATCAGGCCAGCCCAAGCCTTTTGCGCTTGCGTATTCGCCGAACGCGCTGTCGGCGGTGGCGGTTCCCAGAAACCGCGCGAGCAGGCTGTATAGGTCGGGAACGGATGCCGTTCCGCGCCAGAAGCGCGCACCGCCTGCTTCATGCCTGAATACATCGACGAACAGACTTGCCTGGCGGTGCTCTTCGGCGCTGGGCGACGCGGACAGCGACACTGCGAAATACGCGCCGACGTTTGCGATCATGCTCCAGATCATCGCGTGGCTGATCTGGTCGAGTCCCGCGAGTCCGAGCAGCTGCAGCGGCTTGAGCAACTCGATGCCGAACGGCCCGTGCTCGAGCAGACCGAGCGGCAGCCATCCGGAACGGGCAAGAGCGGGCAGGAACAGCGTATAAAGCCAGACCGCGAAGCCGGCGAGCAAACCCGACAGCGCGCCGGCGCGAGTGCCGCCTTTCCAGAATATGCCACCGAGTATGGCCGGCGCGAACTGCGCCACCGCGGCAAACGAGATCAGGCCGATCGACACCAGCGCGTACGCTTCGCCGGCGAGCTTGTAGTACAGGTAACCAAGCAACAGGATCAGCACGATGGCTCCGCGCCTTATTCCGAGCAGCAGCCCGGTAAGATCGCGGCGCTCGTTGAGTCGCAGGCGGCGCAGTCTCAGCAGCACCGGCATAATCAAATCGTTGCATACCATTGTGGAGAGTGCGATCGTCTCCACGATCACCATGCCGGTGGCCGCCGACAGGCCACCGATGAACACCAGCAAGGCGAGCAGCTCGCGCTTCTCGGCCATCGGCAGCGTAAGCACGAAGGTGTCGGCGTCGACGCTGCCATCCGGAAAGCGCAGCAGGCCGCCAAAGGCGATTGGCAGCACGAAGACATTGATCGCAAGCATGTAGAGCGGAAACAGCCAGATCGCCTTGTTTAGGTGCTTCTCGTCGACGTTCTCGATGACCGCAACCTGAAACTGGCGCGGCAGGAACATGATCGCCATCATCGAGAGAATCGTAAGCCAGGCCCAGTTCGCATAGCCGCCAGCAACGCCTTCGAGGGGTGTCAGCATCGCGCGCAATTTCGGCACGGCCGCCGCGCGCCCGAACAGGTCGCCGAAACCGTCGTAGATACCGAAAGTGACAAAGACGCCCACGGCAAGAAACGCGAGCAGCTTCACCAGCGACTCGAACGCGATCGCGGCCACCATGCCCTGGTGATGCTCGGCTGCGTCGAGATGGCGAGTGCCGAAGGCGATGGTGAAGGCGGCAAGAATCAACGCCACCCATAGCGCCGTGTCCTGCCGGGTCGCCAGTACACCGATCTTGGCAGGCATGACAATCTCCGGATACTGCACGAGGATCGTGAAACTGTTAGACACCGCCTTCAACTGCAGCGAGATATAGGGAAGAATGCCTATCACCGCGATGACGGTGACAAGGCCGCCGAGCAGCGCGCTCTTGCCGTAGCGCGAGGCGATGAAGTCGGCCAGCGAGGTGATGCGATTCTGCTTCGAGATGCGCAGGATCTTGCGCAAGACGACCCACCACAGCGCGATCATCAGCGTCGGGCCGATGTAGATCGGCAAAAAACCAACTCCGTCGCTTGCCGCGCGGCCGACGCTGCCGTAAAACGTCCACGCCGTGGCGTATACCGCGAGCGACAAACTGTAAATGTACGGGCTCGCGATGACCGATCGGCCAGCGTCGGCGCGTTCATCGGCGTAGTAGGCGATGGCAAACAGCACGCCCAGATAGACAAACGCCGTGAGGACGATGGCCGTTTCATGCAACATAAGCCCGCCTCGCTCTACTGCCGACCCCCGGATTCGGCGATGAACGCCATCGACGCAATCAGCGCCGCCCAGGCGATGAATATGTACGCATAGAGGACCGGCACACCGAACAACGTGCCCGACACGTTGAACAGCGCGAGGATCGGATAGTTGAACAGCAGCATGCCCAGCATGCACAAAGCCACGAAACGTTGTCCCTTGCTTTCGGATTCACTCATCGGGACACCTTTGAGATACCGTTAGCATGCCCAGCATGCACAAAGCCACGAAGCGTTGTCCCTTGCTTTCGAATTCACTCATCGGGAGACCTTTGAGATACCGTTTCAGACTTGCGACCGTGGACGTACAACGGTAACGCTGCAAGGCGCCTCCGCAACGATCTGGAAGGACACGCCGGGGAACAGGCGTACCGGCGCGCCGTCGTGGGGTGCGCCGATCAGTATCTGGTCGACGTCGTTCATCTTCGCGTAATCGATGAGCGCGGTAGCGAGCTTTTCCGACTCTAGCACGTGATAGGTCAAGCGCTCTTCGGGCAACTGCAGCGGCTTGGCCCAGCGACGCAAGTTCACCAGGTGCTTGATGTGGCGACCGGTCGCCGTATC
>VBDA01000143.1 GCA_005883655.1 Betaproteobacteria bacterium
CGTGCGGGCAAGCGCCTTTAGACGGACAGGCTCATTTCCGTCCCGGCGAAGCGAATGCGGGCATGGCGTATGTCCGAGCGCGTCCCTATGTGGCGGATCAACTCATACAAGGGCGACGTGCGGAACTGGTACACGGGCTCCGGTTTTTTGAGCGCGGCGAGCAGTCGTTCGTTGTAGAACGCGGCGAGCAATACGTCCTCGTCGCTCGTCCGTGCGCCGAGCTTGGCTCGAAGCTGTGGCAGCCACGGCGCGACATGCTCGGCTGGCCGGGCCGTTACCATGTCTTGTGGCCGGATGTTCGCCCGCTCCATGAACGCACCAGTTGGCTCCGCCGCGAGCCGGCCGTAGTAGCCCATGGCGTACTTGCGCACTTCATCGGGGATCGTTTTGTAGCGCTCGCCCTGCACCACGTTGAGCACGGCCTGGGTGATAATGTATTGCGCAAAAGGGCTAACCAAAATGGGATAGCCGAGGTCGCGGCGCACCTGTGCGGCCTCCGCGAGGATGGCCGGCAGACGCGCTTCCATTTGCATGGCCTGCAGTTGCGCGCGCAGATTGGAGATCATGCCGCCGGGTACCTGGTGCTCGTACAGAGCGGGATCGTATTGCGCCACCTGGCCGCGCGGCTTGCCCTCGCGTTCTGCGAGCCAGGAGAAATAGCCGGACACTTCCGCCAGCGCCTTGCGATCGATGCCGGTGACGAAGCCCAAGGCGCGAGCGCGCGAGTCGATGTCTTCGGTGGCAGGCAGCGAGGCGCCATTGGCGAGCGGCTCGGCCGCCGTATAGCCATAGCGGAAGCCTGTTTCGATGGCGATCTGATAGACCTCGGGGGCGAGGCCCGACTGGCAATGCGAGTGCAGCTGCATCGGGATCGTCCCGGCAGCTTGAACGATCGCCGGGAACAGCGTGAGCGCGCGCGCCGGAGTGAGGAGTCCCGTCGGGTCCTTGATGGAAATGAAATCGCTTTTCAGCGCCTTCAGCTCAAAGGCGCGCTCGACGTAGTACGCGTCCGTATGCACGGGGCTCAGCGTGTACGTAATCATCGCGTTCACCTGCATTCCCGCCTCGTGTGCCGAGCGTATCGAGGACTCGAGATTGCGGTTGTCATTGAGGGCGTCGTAGACCGTCAGCACTTTTATCCCGAGCCTCGCCAGCACCTGCGAGTTGAGCGCCACGATGTCGTCGGGGAAAAGCTCGAACGTGTACAGACTCTGGCCACGCGTCAGCGCGTCGCAGGGCGTGGCGAGGCGGCTGCACAAAAGCCTGACGCGCTGGTAAGGGTTCTCGTGCAGGAAGCGCACGCAGACGTCGAACACCGCGCCGCCCAGAATGTTCAGGTACTCATAGCCGACACCGTCGAGAGTGTCCAGAATCGGCGTCATCATCGCGGTGGTCATGCGCGTCGACCAAAGGCATTGGTGGCCATCGCGCAGTGTCACATCGATGCATCCAAAGCGGCGCGGGACATCTTGGGAAAAGTGGCTCACGGCCGATCCTGTATCAGGGTGGGGTATAAGGTGGGAAGATTACCGGTGGGCATCCGCTGAACACAACTATTTCCGGTTCCGGCAAGCTCTGACTTTTGACGCGAAGGACGATCAATGGCTACACCCGTCATCATAACGGTAGCGATTACCGGTGCACTGCCGCGCAAGAAAGACAATCCGGCCGTGCCGGTCACGCCAGCCGAGCAGGTCGAGTCCACGCACGAGGCCTTTGAGGCTGGTGCGTCGCTGGTGCATGTGCACGTGCGCAATCCCGACGAATCCCCGGGTTCCGACCCGGAGCTGTACGGAGCAGTGCAAGAAGGTGTGCGCAAACATTGCCCCGGAATGATCGTTCAGTTCTCCACCGGCGGCCGCGGGCGCGACCAGCACTCGCGCGGAGCGATGCTCTACCTGAAGCCCGACATGGCGTCGCTTGCCACCGGCTCGGTCAACTTTCCGACCAATATTTACGAGAACCCTCCCGAGTTTGTCGAAGGCTTGGCGCGGACCATGCTGGAGTACGGAATCAAGCCCGAGATAGAAGTTTTCGATCTCGCGATGCTGTACAACGCAGCCAGTTTGGTGAAGAAGGGGCTGCTCAAGGAGAAACCTCATGTCCAGTTCGTCCTGGGGATTCCCAATGCCATGCCGATGCGTCCTTCGATTTTCAATTTCCTTCGCGCCGAGCTCGCCGAAGTATTGCCGGGCGCGACCTGGGTCGCGGCGGGTATCGGCCGCCATCAGTGGGAGGTGAACCTGTTGTGCCTCGAGGCCGGGGGACATTGCCGCACGGGGCTGGAGGACAACACCCGCTTCGATGCCACACGCCTCGCGGTCAGCAACGCCGAATTGGTCACGAAGATCGTCGACGTGTGCGAGCGATACGACAGGCGGCCTGCCACGCCCACGGAAGCGCGTCAAATTCTCGGCTTGCCACAGGCCGCGTAGCCGATCAAACCTCGCGCCGGCATAGGAGACCTTCTCAGTGGGCAAAGAGATCCTCACCTACGACGACCTGCTGCAGATTGTCGAGCTGATCAAGTCCGCGGAATCCTTTTCCGAGTTTCATCTGAAAATCGGAGACATCGAGCTCGATCTGCGCAAGTCCGACTCCGGTGCCGCGCCTCCGCCCGCTGCCAATGCGAGCACCGCACCGCCTGCTGCTGACGTGACTGCTCCGGCCAAGCTCGAGCCGGCACCGGCTGGTCACGTCGCATCAACCCCTGCAAGAGCCGCGGTCGAGGTTCCCGCCGGCGCCGTGACGATCAAATCGCCGATGGTGGGGACTTTCTACCGCAGTCCGGAACCGGGGGCCAAGCCCTTCGTCGAAGTGGGGCAGCGGGTCAGCGCGGACACCACGGTATGCATCATCGAGGTGATGAAACTGATGAATTCCATTGCCGCCGGCTGCGAGGGCACGGTTACCCACGTGCTTGCGAACGATGCCGAAGCGGTCGACGTGGGACAGCTGCTGATCATCATCGATCCGAAAGCCTAAAAACGTGAGACGGCTGGGATTTATCGATGTGACGCTGCGCGATGGGCACCAGTGTCTGTGGGCTACGCGCGTGACGTCGGCAATGATGGCGCCGCGTGCGCATCCGTTTGCCGGCGCGGAACTTCAGGTGGTTTGCTAGCACACTAGCACCCAGAGATCATCGTGGCGCATACCGATTGCGGTCATCTCGAACAGATTCTCGTGAGCGAAAACATCCCACCTCGCCCATTGCCGGATACCAGGAATGCCGGCGAAAAATTCTGGATCGCGGCAGCCGAAGGCGTGTTGCTGGTACCGAAATGCACTGCCTGCTCGCGCACGTTCTGGCATCCGCGACCGCGCTGCCCGCACTGCGGATCCACCAGCGTCGACTGGATCAAGGCTACCGGTAATGGCACGGTCCACACATTTACGGTGGTGCGGCAATCGGGTGACCCGTACTTCAAAACGAAACTGCCCTATGCCGTGGCAATGATCGAGCTCGACGAAGGTGTACGTATTATGAGCAATATCGTCGACACGCCGCTCGAAGTCTTGCGTATTGGAATGAGAGTGGAAGTCCTGTTCGAAGCGGCGCCCGGGGGCATCGCCATTCCCCTGTTCCGTGCGCAAAGCCGCGGCGCATGAGCCCGCCGGGCCGTCCCAAGGGCGAATACCGGAGCGCGCAGCGCGAAGGTACTCCAATGAGACCTCCGCACGGCCGTCCGAAGGAAGGCTCGCTCCCGCTTGGCGGGAAGGCGCGCAGCGCAAAGGGCGCCCAATGACCCAAGGGCATCTTTCGGGGCAAGTGTCCGTCGTAGGTGCGGCAACGGCGGGCATCGGCTGGGACACGCGAAACAGTGTCTCCGAGATCATGGCGGAAGCCGCCAACAAGGCATTGGACGATGCCGGCCTCCGCCTCGCTGAGGTGGACGGGGTGTTCGCCGTCACGCCTTATTACTGGATGCCCTCGGCTACCCTCGCCGATCAGTTGGGTATCCAGCCCAAGGTCACCGATTCGACCAACATCGGCGGCGCGTCGGTCGTGGCACACGTGGGGCATGCGGTGCGTGCCATCGCATCGGGGCAATGCGAGGTGGCGGTGATCGCCTATGCCAGCACCCAGCGCAGCGACGGCGGCAAGCTGGTCACCGGCGCCGACGTCCTGCCCTACGAGCGGCCTTATGGCGCGCTGTTCCCGATCTCCGGCTATGCGATGGTGATGCAAAGGCACATGCACGACTTCGGCACCACGCGCGAGCAACTGGCCAAGGTGACGGTTGCCGCGAGTCGGTGGGCGGCGCTCAATCCCGAAGCATTGAAACCGGAGCCGCTCACGGTGGCGGACGTGCTGGCCTCGCCGCTGGTCAGCGATCCGTTGCGCAAGCTCGATATTTGTCTTGTCACCAACGGCGCCGGCGCGATCGTGCTCACCAGTACGGAGCGGGCGAAGAAGCTCAGGAAACCCGCCGTCAGCGTGCTCGGGACAGGCGAGAGCCACAGTCATTGTTATGTCACGAATATGCGTAGCTTCACCGCCACGGCCGGTGTGGAATCGGGCAAGGCCGCTTACGAAATGGCGGGACTGGGCCCCGAGGACATGGATTTCGCGCAGATCTACGACGCCTTCACCATCATGGTTTTGCTCGGCCTGGAAGACCTCGGCTTTTGCAAAAAAGGCGAGGGCGGAGGCATGATAGATGCAGGAATCGGCCCGGGCTCCCGCTTGCCGGTCAACACGACGGGCGGGGGATTACGGTACTGTCATCCCGGCATGTTCGGTATCTTTCTGTTGGTGGAAGCGGTGCGGCAATTGCGCAAGGAATGCGGCAAGCGCCAGGTGGAGACCGCGCGGTGCGGCCTGGTGCATGGTTTTGGCGGTGTGCTGGCAGGCAACGCCACGGTGATCCTGGGCGTGGATACTTGAGGGCGGGGACAGCGAGTCACGATGAACGCAGCGTACGGCGGGGAAAGCGATGCTGGCGGAGCAAGCAGTGGCGACTAACGCGCTCGCCGAGCTCCTATCCCGCGCCGGACAGCAGTTCGCGCGACGCGAGGCCGTCGTGGGCGAGCGGAGCTCGATGACTTTCGCCGAAGTCGAAGCGGACAGCAATCGACTGGCATCGTATCTGTCTATCGCGCTTCGGCTGAAAAAAGGCGAACGGGTCGCCATCCTGCTGCCCAATTGCCCGGAATTCGTCGTGACCGATTTCGCCCTGATCAAGGCGGGCTTGATCCGAGTGCCGGTGAATCCGCGTTACACCGCGCATGAAATTGAACTCATCGTGAGCCACTCGGCTGCGGCAGTGCTCGTTACCAGCGCTGCTTTCGTGAGCGTGGTGGGAGAGATTCGTCCCGCGCTCGCCTCGCTGCGCTGCGTAATCGTACTGGACAGCACGCCTGGCGTTCCCGGGGCCCTCGGCTGGCGCGATGCGCTGGACCAGGGAACGGCTGCGACTTTCGCCGTCGATACCGTCGATGACGACGGCTACATGCTCGCCTATACCTCCGGCACCACCGGCCGTCCAAAAGGCGCGTTGACGACGGTCAAGTCGCGCTGGGCGGGCGTTGTCATGACTTACGCCAACGAGCTCTTCGTAACGCCGGCGGATGCGATGCTGCACGTCGCCTCGCTCGCGCACGGCAGTGGCACCAAGGTGCTGCCGCTTTTCGTCAAGGGCGGTAAAAACATTCTGTTGCCGAAGTTCTCGCCGGTGGAGTTTTTTCGCCTGGTTGAAGAACACAAGGTCACGATCAGCTGGATGGTGCCGACCATGGTGGCGATGCTGGTGGACGCGTGGAACGAGAATCGCTTCGACACCTCGAGCCTTCGCACCATTATCTACGGCGGTGCACCCATGCCCGAGCCGGTGCTGCAGCGGGCGCTCGCGACCTTCGGTCCGATATTCATGCAGATCTACGGATTGACCGAAGCCCCGCATCCGGACCTGATTCTTGCGAAGCATGAACACCTCCCCGATCCAGTTACCGGCCTGCGCTCCGGCATTGGCGCGACCGGACGTGTCGCCATCGGTGTACGGATCAGGCTGGTGGACGACGCCGGCCGCGACGTTGCGCCCGGCGAGGTGGGCGAGATCATCGTTGGCGGCGACCATGTCATGGCGGGTTATTGGAACGATCCTGTTGCAACGGAGGAGACCGTGCGCGAAGGCTGGTGCTCCACCGGTGACCTGGCGCGCGTCGACGAGGAGGGTTTCTACACTATCGTCGATCGCAAAAAGGAAATGATCATCTCCGGTGGCTACAACGTCTATCCGCGAGAGGTCGAGGATGTCCTGTACCGGCATCCATCGGTAGCCGAATGTGCCGTCATCGGCGTGCCCGATGGGATCTGGGGCGAGACGGTGCATGCGCTCATCGTAGCGAAGCCGGGCTGCGCGATCGAAATGGAGGCGATCAGCGCGCACTGCGCGCGTGACCTGGCGGGCTACAAAAAACCGCGGAAGCTCACCGTGCTTCCGGAATTGCCCAAGACCGCCAACGGGAAGATCGACAAGAAAGCGCTGCGCGCCCGCTTCGCAGCGGCAAATCCCGCGTCCAAAGAAACGGAAGCGACGGCGTGATCTCGCTCGCCTGTATGGAAACGGAAGCCGCGGCATGAGCTATATCCGCATCACCGAATTCACCGGCCTCCGCCCCGCGCAGCGCGAGGGCGAGTGGTATACGGTCGACGGACGCGAAGGTAGCGTGCGCCTCGAGCGCGGTGAGGCGGCGCTCGATGCCGCGAGCGCCGGCGAAGGCCATGTGGCGACCCGCTGGACCGGTGTACGCATCTACCATCGCGAGACCGAACAAAGAGCTCCTATCGTTTATATGCTCAAGTTTCCGGTGCCCCTCGATTACCTCTACGAGTTCGACGCCTGGTTCCAGTACGAGCATATGCCGATGCTGCTGGAAGAGCCTACGTGGTACGGCTGCGAGTTCTTCCGCGCCCTCGGCGCCTCGTGCTACTCCTTCGCCGTCCTGCATTACGTCGAGCCACAGGCGCTCAAGTCCGATGCGCGCGACCGCTCCGTCGACACGCCATGGTGGCACCGGCTGAAGAAGCACGAGTGGTTCGACAAGCAATTCGTTCGCACGCTGATGAAGCCACTTGCAAAGTAACCATGGGCCGACACATACCTATCGTCGACGAGACATTGCGCGACGGTCACCAGTGCCTGTGGTCCACGCGCATGACCAACGAAATGATGCTGCCCATTGCCCAGCGCATGGATCGCATCGGCTTCGATTCCATCGACTTGATCGGCGGTGCGGTGTGGGATGTTTCAGTGCGCTTCCTGAAGGAAGACCCGTGGGAGCGCATCCGCCACATGCGCAAGCTGATTACCAGGACGCCGCTCAATGCCATCGTGCGCGGGCAGAGTTTGTGGACTTTCGAAGTATTCCCCAACGATGTGGTGGAGCTGGCGATCGAACGCCTGCAGGCGAACGGCATTGCGCAAATCGCGGTGTACGACCAGTTCAACGATTTGCAGAACGTCGAGGTCTGCGTCGCCGCGTCGAAACGGGTAGGCATGATGGTGATGGGCACGCTGGTGTTCTCGTGGAGCCCGGTGCACAGCGATGCGTATTACGCGGACAAGGCGGCGCAGTTCGTGCGCATGGGCGCTGACGAGATCAATCTCAAGGATCCCAGCGGCATGCTTTCGGTGGAACGTATCGGGACCATCATTCCGGCGCTGCGCAAGGCCATCGGGCCAGTGCCCATCAACATTCACTCGCATTGCATGACCGGCCGCGCGCCCGAGGTGCTGCTGGCGGCAGTCGAAGCCGGCGCGGACAAGCTGCACACCGCGATTTCGCCGCTGGCCCACGGCGCATCGCATCCGCCGGCGGAGTGGATCCACGATCGATTGGTGGAGCGCGGTCACATCACGGGGCTCGATCGTGAAGCGCTGGAAGACATGGCCGGCTATTTCCGCTACATGTGCTACCGCTGGAACAAGCCGCGCGGCGAGCCGGTGGATTTCGATGCGCGCGTGCTCGAGCACCAGATGCCTGGCGGCATGATCTCCAATCTGCGCAACCAGTTGCGCGAGGTCGGCATCGAGGATCGCCTGGATGAAATCCTGCGCGAGACGAGCCGGGTGCGCAAAGACATGGGTTACGTGCCGGTGGTCAGCCCCACGGCCCAATTCATGGTGACGCAGGCGGTGCTGAACGTGATCCAGGGCGAGCGCTACAAGACGGTGCCGGATGAATTGCGCAAGTACTGTCTCGGCTACTATGGCAAGCCGCCGGCGGCGATCGCGCCGGAGCTATTGGAGCGCGCCGTGCGCAAAGGCGACAAGTTCGTTTCGGGCCGCGCCGGCGATCTGGTGGCACCGTCGCTCGAGCGAATCAGGAAAACGCGCGGCCCGTTCAAGACCGATGAAGACCTGTTGAATGCGGTGTTCTATGGCGATGAAATCCTGAAACCGCTGTTTGCGGCGCGCGCCCAGGCGAATTACACGCGCTTCTACCAGGCGTATAACCCGCTGCGGGAATTGCTCTCGCAAGTTACGCGCCACCGTCATATCGGTTACATTGGCTTGCGCGGACAAGTCGGTGGCGAGGATCTGAAAATCGAAATGACGAAGTGAAGGGTCGGCTCATGCTGATCTGGGAATATCCGACCACTGACCTCGCGCTGATCCGTCGCAATGTGGCTGGCTGCGCCGCGGATGCCGAATCGTTCCTGCGCCACGACAGCAAGGGCAGTCTCGTCGTTTGCACCAGTGACACCGCCAAGCCGGGCGGAACGCCCGTCGTAAAAAAGCTGCAAGTGTTGTTCACGGGCGGTCAATATAGCCGCGAAGGCGGCGATTGGCTGTTTTATGTCGGCCTGTGGACACCGAAAGCGTTCCGTGAGGAATTCCTCGCCTGGTACAAAATGGAG
>VBDA01000144.1 GCA_005883655.1 Betaproteobacteria bacterium
AAACGGTGCCAGACGACGAGAACGGTGCTTCGTCGTCGGCCTCCCCAGGGATTGACGCGCCGCCATCAACTTCAGCGCATCGACGCCCGCCAGCGTATGGCGCCCCGCGACCGGTGTCAATCCCGCGCTTTGCCTGCCTCAAGCCGAAGCCACGCCCTGGTCCGCATACGCCTTATCGACGGCGTCCCTGAATCGTGCCAGCACCAACGGCCGCTTGAGCTTCAAAGTTGGCGTCAGCAAGCCGTTGTCGCGGGCGCTCGCACCCCACTCGCCTGGCGAGCGGGACCTGGCTCGCTGCTCACAGCGCATTCGTTATACTCCGACGACGCTCTCGAAAGGCCGATCATGCCCACGATCTCGATTCAACGCCGGCACAAGCTCGAGCACAAGAAGGCGAAGGCAGCTGCGCAGAAGATCGCCAAGGATCTCCACCAGCGCTTCGATCTCCAATGCACCTGGGACGGCGACAACGTTTCGTTCCAGCGGCCCGGGCTCTCCGGACAGATGCTGGTGGGCAAGAATGACGTGGAGCTCGAGGTAAAACTCTCGTTCCTGCTGACGCCTCTAAAGGGGCCGATCGAGGACGCCATCCGCGATGAGCTGGACACCCTGTTCGGAGAAGCGTAGCGGGCCGCGGCGCGTTCAGTCCTTAAGGGTCCGGAAACGGTGCGCGATCGCCGGAAAAAATTGCTTCCATCAGTGCTGTCTCGCGGGTGTTGATCGCCTCGAGGAAAGCGTCGACATCGCGGATCCCGCCGAAGCTCGCAAAACCACCCTCCAGGAATTCCTGCAGCGCGGCGAGCCCCGCGATTCGCGCCGGATGGCGCATCATCGCCAGGAGGGGACCGAGCATGGGCTGGCGAACATAACGGTCAAGCGCACTGCCGGTCTGAACGATCAGATCGATCTGTCGCCTGCGGTCGCTGCGGTTGTCGCAGGCCCGGTACGCGTCACAGTAGTCGGCAACCGTGAACGGAGCGCTGGCGTCCAGCTTGCCGACCAGCGCGTGGTCCAATTCGTGCGAAAGCGTCGAGAGCTCCATGGCCATCGCCACCGTTGCGACCACGGCGTCGGGGAGCACACGAATCATGATCGGCACGACGCGTGCCAAGTCCGCGTCGCGTTGGCTGAAGTCGCCCGGGCCGTACAGCTCGCTCTGAAAAAAAGCAATGGCCCCGGCATAGCGCGGATCGACCGCGAGGTCAGCGTAAGTTGCGTTGAGGCGTCGCGCCTGCCACTGCGCAACTCGGTCGAGCGCGGCGGCGAGCTCTGCCGATGCGCCACGCTCCTGATGCAGCAGACGCGAGCACTCGAGTTGATGAACCAGGAGAGCTTCGGCAGAGGAGGGCATTGCGATTGCGAGTTTAGCGGAAACCCTCGTCTCGCCACCATTGCCCAAGTCGCCATAGCGGGATTTGGCATACTCTGAGCGATGCCTTTTAGATTGTTTTGTCTAGATGGGCGGGCTAGAGTGCAACGCACGGTTCTCACATATCGGTTTAAGGTTCTCGATGCCGCAGCTTCCCGAATCGCACGCACCAAAGCTGCCGAATAAAACGCGGCGAACCTTGCTCAAGGCTGGCATCGCCGGCGGAGTGGTTCTGGTGCTTGCGCGGTGGATGGTCACCTCGTATTCGCCGCGCGGATCGGCGGAGGGAGCCGGATCGGCGCTTGACTCCTCGGCGCGAACGATCATCGCGGCGATTGTGCCGTTGCTGCTCGAGGGTGCGTTTCCCGACGTGGACACGAGCGTCGAGGCGCGTGCCGAAGTTGTCGCAGGTGTCGATCGAGCGGTGACTGGCCTTCCGCCAGGGTCGCGCAAAGAGCTGGAGCAGCTTTTCGCATTGCTTTCCTTTGCGCCGACACGCTGCCTGCTAGCGGGCGTCTGGTCATCGTGGCCCGACGCTTCTCGCGAATCGGTTGCCGCATTTCTGGCGTCCTGGCGCGACAGTCGCTTCACGCTGCTCCGTTCGGGATACGGCGCGCTGCATCAGCTCGTTCTGGCGGCGTGGTATGGCAATACGCGCTCCTGGCCGGCGATCGGATATCCCGGGCCGCCATCGCTGGAGATCGGCTGATGGCGGCGGCATCGTCCCGTGCTGCCGCGTCGCTCGACCCAGTTCGTATCGGAATCGCGAACGGGTGGAAGGTCCTCGACGCATCGACGTTGTCACAGGATCTCACCCTCGAGGCGGACGTCGTCATTGTCGGCACGGGTGCGGGCGGAGGAACGGCGGCGGAAATCCTGAGTGACGCGGGTCTCAACGTGGTTCTGATCGAGGAAGGACCTCTGGCGACATCGTCCGATTTCCATATGCGCGAGGCGGAAGCATATTCCCAGCTGTATCAGGAATCGTCTGCGCGCAAGACCAAGGACAAGGCGATCAATATTCTGCAGGGTCGCTGCGTCGGCGGCGGCACAACCGTCAACTGGACCTCGAGCTTTCGTACCCCGGCAGCGACGCTCGAGCATTGGGCGCACGAATTCGACATCCGTGGGTTCAGCGCCGCCGATCTCGCACCCTGGTTCGCCCGCATGGAGCGACGCCTCGGCGTCTCACCCTGGCTGGTCGCGGCCAATGAAAACAACAGCGCGTTGCGCCGGGGCGCCAGTGTGCTCGGTATTTCCAGCGGCGAGATACAGCGCAACGTCAAGGGCTGCTGGAATCTCGGCTATTGCGGGATGGGTTGTCCGACGAACGCCAAGCAGTCGATGTTGGTGACGACCATTCCAGCGGCGCTCGCGCGAGGCGCGACACTCCTCACGCGCGCACGCGCCTGGACGGTCGAGCATGGCAACGCTCGCGCGACGGCTGTTCATTGTGTCGGCCTGGACCCGGGCGGTACCGATCCGACGGCGCGCAAGATCACCGTGCACGCGTCGACGTTTATCGTGTCGGCCGGTGCCATAGGATCGCCTGCGCTCCTGATCCGCAGCAAGGCTCCCGACCCGCATGGCACCGTCGGCAAGCGCACCTTCCTGCACCCGACCGTCGTCTCCGCTGCGTTGATGCCGGATCGCGTCGATGGCTTTGCAGGTGCGCCGCAGACGATCTACTCCGACCATTATTTGGAGCTCCCCCATGACGGTCCGCTGGGATACAAGCTCGAGGCGCCGCCCTTGCATCCGATTCTGGTCGCGACAACGCTTCCCGGGCATGGCGTCGCACACGCGAACTGGATGCGCGAGCTCGCTCACATGCACGTCCTGATCGCGCTGATGCGAGACGGATTCCACGCGCGCAGTCCGGGCGGCTCGGTAGGCCTGGAGAGCGATGGATCGCCCGTGCTCGACTATCGGCTTGACGAGTTCTTTTGGGACGGAGCGCGCCGCGCGTTCGCCAGCATGGCGGAAATTCAGTTCGCCGCAGGCGCGAAGACCGTAATGCCGTTGCATTCGACGGCCGCCAGCTACTCGAGCTGGCCCGCAGCGAAAGCCGGCATCGCCGAGCTTGCGCTCGAGCCCTTGCAGGCCTCGGTGGTGAGCGCACACGTCATGGGTGGCTGTCCCCTCGGTCCCGATCCAAAGCGTGCCGTTACCGATCCAAGCGGCCGCCATCACCATCTGGAAAACCTGTACGTGTTCGACGGCTCGCTGTTCCCGACCAGCGTCGGCGCCAATCCGCAGCTGTCGATCTATGGCATCACGGCCAAGCTGGCGACCGAGCTTGCCGCCCGGCTTACGCCGCGTCGATTAGGATGATTGCTCTAATGCTTTGAAATAGAGTGAGGTCTGTTCGCTGCGAGTCACGCGTTCGATTCACCTCACTTCACTCTAGTCAAGGAGCAGATGATGCAAAAGCAAACGATGAACGACATGAATGCCAGCCGTCTAGCCGACGCCGCGTTCGCCGCATCGCGTCAGGTTTGGCTCGCGGGCCTCGGTGCCGCCGCGGTGACTCGCCAGTGGGCAAAGAACGATGCGGGCAACACGCTGCGCGCGCTGATCAAGGAAGGCTCGGCCGTCGAGACGCAAGCGATCCGCGTTCTCGGCAGCGGCGTCGAAACATCGCTCGCGACCGCAAGCTCGATCTGGATCCGCACCCGGGAGCAGGTCCGTGCTACGGTCACCGCGCTTGCCGACACCGCGGTCGCCGCGCTGCCGAAATTGAAAGCACCGGTCAAAGTGACCGCGAGAGCGCCGGCAGCGAAGCCGCGCAAGGCCGCCAAGGCGCCAGCATCAAAGCGGACGAAACATGCTGTGCGCCGCGTCAAGCACACGTCCCGGCAAGCTAAGTTGGCAAGCTAGGCCTCGACGCCGCGACCACGACGAAGGGACCTGCCTCCTTGGTCGCTTTACGCGGGCGCATTGTTGCGAGCGGGTAGGCGGGCGCTGATGGCTGGCGCCCGCACCCCACTCGCTCCGCGAGTGGGACCTCGCTCGGTGCTCACAGACCACCTCCTTGCGCGGCATAGGAGAATGAAGCGTCGCGCGTCCGTGGGTCTCGCTTTGGCGGGTGGCGGGCCGCTGGGAGGCATCTACGAGGTCGGGGCGCTGATTGCGCTCTCCGACTCGCTCGACGGCATCGATCTCAACGACGTCGATGTCTATGTCGGTGTCTCATCGGGCGGCTTCGTGGCGGCCGCGCTGGCGAATGGCATCTCGCCCACTCAAATGTACCGGCTGTTCATCGACGACGGCTTGGATGCGACGTTGTCGCCGGCGTTTTTTCTGCGACCGGCGCTCGGCGAGTTTGCCCGCCGCGGCTTGTCGCTTCCCCGCCTGTTTGCCGGCGCCGCGTTGGCCTGGATTCGAAAAGCCGACCGGCGCAACATAGTGGAATCGATTGTCGCCCTCGGTGCCGACCTGAGCCGCGCAATTCCAACCGGCTTGTTCGATCAGCGGGCGCTCGACCGCTTTCTGACCCGCCTATTTTCGGCCCCGGGTCGCAGCAACGACTTTCGCAAGCTCGGCCACAGACTGTTCGTGATCGCGACCAATCTCGACACCGGAGCGTCGACTACGTTCGGAGGCCCCGGCTTCGATCACGTTTCTATCACCCGTTCTATCGAAGCCTCGGCTGCGCTGCCTGGACTGTTTCCACCGGTCTACATCGACGGTGCGCACTACGTCGACGGCGTGCTCAACAAGACCTTGCACGCCTCGGTGGCTCTGGAGGCCGGCGTGCGCTTGCTTCTGTGCGTCAATGCGCTGGTGCCCTTCGACGCGACTCCGGTGCATGGTCGCGATTCGCGCGATATTGACAAGCTGGCCCATGGCGGGCTGCCGATGGTCCTCGCGCAGACCTTTCGTGCGATCATTCATTCTCGGATGGAAGTCGGCATGGACCGATACCGGGCGCAATACCCCGACGCCGACATCCTTCTGTTCGAACCCGATCGCGAGGACGCCGCCATGTTTTTCGCCTCCATTTTCAGCTATGCGCGCCGCAAGGATCTGTGCGAGGCCGCATACCGCAAGACGCGCCAAGGCCTGCTTGCGCGCCGCGCCCTGCTGGAGCCCCTGCTCGCGCGGCATGGCATCCGTCTGAAGCATGAGGTTCTGTCAGACAGCCGGCGGTCCATCGGCGCCGCGCTGATCGATACCCGCCCGCTCAAGGCACGCAAGCCCGGCGTGCGGCAGGCCGCACGTGATCTGTCGCACACGCTGGACCAACTCGAAGCCTGGCTCGTCGCCGCGCGCTAGTGGGCTAGCTCCGACGTCCGCGACCTATCGTCATGGCGGAGCGCAAACGTCCGCGACGCACGCGCGAGCGGATCGTCGAAACCAGCCTGGTGATGTTCAACCGTCTGGGCGAACCGAACGTCACCACCGCGGATATCGCCGACGAGATGGGCATCAGCCCGGGAAATCTCTACTATCATTTCCGCAACAAGGACGAGATCATCGGCGAGCTGTTCGCAACTCTCGAGCGCCGACTCGACGCACTGCTCGACCCTCGCGTCCGCGGTGTCGTCAATGTCGAGGATCTCTGGTTTTTTCTGCACCTGTTGTTCGAAGCGATGTGGGACTACCGGTTTCTCTATCGCGACCTCGACGAAATACTGTCTCGCAGCCGCAAGCTGACGACGCACTTCGCCTCGATCCTTCGCCGCGGCACGGCGACCGTATCGGCGCTGTGCCGAAGCATGGTCGACGATGGCACGATGCTTGCGTCCGAGCGCGAAATCGCCGCCATCGCCGAAAACGTGGCGCTGGTCGCAACGTTCTGGATCTCGTATCAGAGAATCGCCGCGCAGCAACCCGACGCCGCGGCGGTCAACCTCGACCGCGCCGCGTATCAGGTCCTGTCGCTGATCGCGCCGTTCCTGCAAGGCTCCTCGCGTGCGTTGATCGATCGGCTGAGCCAGGACTATCTCTAACGCCAGCTCAAGGAGAAGACCAATGGCGAAGAATTGGGCGAAATTTCCGCACGCCAGAAGCGTGTATTCGTACGAGGGAACGGCATTGAAAAAGCATTGGGGCCGGCTGCATCGCGGCGACTGCGAGCCGTTGCCGAAGGACGCTGCTGCGCAGGACGCCTGGCGGGCCTTTCACGCCGGCGAATTTCAGCGCGCCGTCGAAGCGGGTCTTGGGGCCGGTGGCGCCGGCGTCAACGCGGCGATCAAGGCGCAGTCGATTTACGCGAACTATATCGACAAGGCGGAAAAATCCAGGCTGGCGCTATTCGAAGAAGCAGCGGGATGGGCGAACGAGCGACGCAACGTCGCGCCGAGTGACGCCAATGCGCATTACCTGTATGCGTACGCGCTGGGCAGGTACAGCCAGGGCATTTCGGTGGCCAAAGCGCTCGCGCAGGGCTTCGGCGGCAAGATCAAGGATGCGCTGACCAAGGTGTTGAAACTCGCGCCCGCGCACGCGGATGCGCACGCCGCGTACGGCGCGTATCAGGCCGAGGTCATCGGCAAGGTCGGCGGCCTGGTTGCCGGGATGACCTACGGAGCGAAAAAGGATTCCGCGCTGGAACATTACCAGCAGGCGCTGAAGCTCAATCCCGACTCGGCGATCAGCCGCATCGAATATGCAAACGGCCTGATCCTGCTCTTCGACAAGGCGCGGTTGGATGATGCGACCAAGCTGTACGAGGAGGCTGCGCGCTGTGAGCCAATGGACGCTATGGAAAGACTCGACGTAGAGCTCGCCCGTTCGGAGCTGGCTTAGAACGTGAGCCGAACGAAAGCATCCTTACAACGATATTGCGTATGCCATCTGTGCGGCGCCTGGCGGTTGCTCCCATGGCCATGGTGATAAAAGCGTTGCCAACACCAGCTTCTCAAATTCAGGTGCAAAGCGATCGATCACTCGATCGGGATCGGGACAGAGCCCGCGATCGGCGACGACCCCGAACCGAACTTCGCCGTTGTACGACAGGATAGAGATGCCCAACCCGATATCGCCGGACTGCGGCACCCAGAACATCATGCTGTCGATGAGCGCGCCGCCGAGGTAGAGCGGCTGCTGCGGACCTGGCACATTGGTCATGACCGCCGTCGCCTTCTGGGCCAACAGCGCCAGCAATTGTTCCTGCAGGATCTTCGGTCCCGCGCCCATCGCCGCGAGGACGCCCAAAGCCACGACCGGTTGATACGAACCCTTGAGCGCGCGCATGTTCTCGCGAACCGCATAGAGGCGTTCGACCGGGTTTTCGATGCCGATAGGCAGGTCGAGAAAAACCAAACCGAATCGATTGCCGAGCTTCCATGCATTTTCGGCCGGACGCAGATTCACCGGAACCAGCGCGCGTATGTTCAAGCCCTCGACGCTTTCACCCTCCCGGATCAGATATGACCTCAGCGCGCCGGCAACCGACGACAACAGCACGTCGTTGATCGAGCAGTCGAGCGCGCGTCCTACCACCTTCACCTCCGCCACCGCGATCGGGTCCGCCCATGCCACTCGCTTGGCAACGCCGGGCTGGCCCTTGAAGCGCGTAGGCGAGTCCTCGCCCATCAACATCAACTTGGCAAGTTCCTCGGTAAAGGCGCTGCCCTGCTTGGCAAATGCCACGGCCCTGGCAGGCTCGCGCCAGAGGCCGGCGCCTTTTTCGACCAGGATGGAAGCCATCTTGGTCGCCATCTTGAGTGCGCCTGCAACAACGTGGGGCTCGCCATCGCTCGATTCCGATCGCTTCGGTGGAGGCGGAACCGGCCCCGGCACGTGACCCTCGCGATCGGCATCGGTCATCGACAGCATCACCTGGATCAACGCGATCCCGTCCGCGTAGCAGTGATGAATGCGCACGACAACGGCACTTCCGCCCTCGTACCCGTCGACGAGATGAAATTGCCACAGCGGCCTCGAAGGATCGAGCGGTGTCGCCATCAGGTCGCTCACCAGCGTCTCGAGCTCGGATTTCCCGGCGGGGCCGCGCAGCTTGACGCGGCGCACATGGGTGGCGATGTTGAATTCGCGATCGTCCGTCCAATAGGCGCCCGTCGCGGATTGCACCGGATGCTGGCGGAAGC
>VBDA01000603.1 GCA_005883655.1 Betaproteobacteria bacterium
ACGGCAGGACGGGAAAATCGTCGTCTACTGCGAAGCTGCGCACGCGCAGGCGCGTGTTATGGGTCAGTGACAGCAGGTGGTAGACGACGGCAAATCGGTTGGGGTGGGGCCTTACGATGGGTTCCGGTGGCGTGGCGTCGGAGCTCGAATAAAGGATATCGGCTTTCTCGCCGCCGTATGCGGAATAGTCGACGCCGCAAAGGTCGATCAACGTCTCGAAAGAGAGCTCGGGCCGATCGCGCAGCCCGCGCATGGTATCGGCCAGGTCCGCAGCAGGGACCACCGCGGTAAGCTCGTTCAGCGCGATGGTAACGCCGCCAAGCCGTTCGCCGAACGCGGCGGTGAGCGACGCCGCGAGGGTCTCCGTTTTCATCAGCGCGCGATAGTGTTGGTGCGCCAGATCTTGTTCTGAAGCTGCAGGATGCCGTAGAGCAGAGCTTCCGCCGTCGGCGGGCAGCCCGGAACGTAGATGTCCACCGGAACGATGCGATCGCAGCCGCGCACGACGGAGTACGAATAGTGATAGTAGCCGCCGCCATTGGCGCACGAGCCCATGGAGATCACCCATCGCGGCTCGGCCATCTGATCGTAGACCTTGCGCAGTGCCGGCGCCATCTTGTTGCACAGCGTCCCGGCGACGATCATTACGTCGGACTGGCGCGGACTCGGGCGAAAGACCACGCCGAAGCGGTCGAGATCGTAGCGAGCGGCGCCGGCATGCATCATCTCGACCGCGCAGCACGCCAATCCGAACGTCATCGGCCACATCGAGCCGTTGCGCGACCAATTGATCAGCGCATCGAGCGTCGTGGTCGCGTAGCCCTTCTCGAGGATGCCTTCAATGGCCATTGAATACTCCAGCGGCTACTCCCACTCCAAGGCTCCCTTTTTCCATTCATAGATGAATCCGACGATCAGGATGGCCAGGAAGATCATCATCGACCAGAAACCGAAGATGCCGATCTCGGGCAGCACGACCGCCCACGGAAAGAGGAACGCGATTTCGAGATCGAACAGAATGAACAGGATCGCGATCAGGTAGTAGCGGACATCGAACTTCATCCGCGCGTCCTCGAAAGCCTCGAAGCCGCATTCGTAGGGGGACAGTTTCTCGGGGTCGGGCCGGTTGGGGGACACCAGCGAGCCGAGCGCCAGCATGATCAGGCCGAGGCCGATGCCGACGAGGATGAAGAGCAGGACCGGAAAGTACAGTTGCAGCATGATCGGATGAAGCCAACCCTCGTCAATCGTTGCCGGGCCACGCTAAGCAGCGCGGCCTCCCACTGCCCTCCTGCCGCCCTGGGCGCGTTGGACGCGCCTTCGTTTCCTTTGGTGCCGACGGGGAGACTCGAACTCCCACGGCTTACGCCACTGCCCCCTCAAGACAGCGTGTCTACCAATTTCACCACGTCGGCTCGTTTTAACCTAAGGCAGATCCTTCGCCGCGCTCGGGACTCGCTCGCCGTTCGCTTCGCGCGCGGCTCGCTCACTTTGGAACTTCGCCCGGCTTCGATGTTCCACCTGGCGCGGGCGCTGTTCCAGTCGCAGGAGCTGCTCCCGTCCCGGGCGCCCCCGGCACCTCGCCCGGCGTAGTCGTCGGCGCCGGCGCATCGCTCGCTTTCGGCGCCGGAACCGTTTTTTCCATGACGCCCTGCTCCATCAAGCCCTGCGGCTTGCCGTGCAATGTCCCGAAAACAGTAAGGCCGATGCTCGTCAGGAAAAAGATCGCGGCGAGGACTGCCGTTGCCGCGCCGAAAAGACTTCCCGAGGAGCCGCTGCCGAACGCCGCGCCCATATCAGCGCCCTTGCCATGCTGCAGCAGCACGAAGCCGATGAGAGCTGCCGCAACGACGACGTGCAATCCCAACAATAACGTTTCCCAGATCATTCTTTCATCCTCGCTGCGCCTTTGGACCGCTTTCGCCGCTCATGCGAACCTTAGGCACCGGCAATTGCCAAAAATTCATCAACATTCAGGGACGCCCCGCCGATCAAGCCGCCATCGATATCGGCGCACGCAAACAGCGCCTTCGCATTACCTGCCTTGACGCTTCCACCGTAGAGCAAGGAAACGCTTTCGGCTGCTTCATGCTTGCGCAGCCGCTTGCGCAAAACTTCATGCACGGCTTGCGCCTGCTCCGGCGTTGCCGATCGGCCGGTGCCGATCGCCCACACCGGCTCATACGCGATCACCGTCTCCGCGATCCGCCGGCCAATTCGCGACACGACCGCATCGAGTTGCCGCAGCACCACGGTGTCTCCGGCGCCAGCCTCGCGCTCTGCCCATGACTCGCCCACGCAAACGATCGGCGTCATGCCGGCGTCCAGCGCCGCGCTCGACTTTGCCGCCACCATCTCATCGGTCTCACCGTACGACGCCCGTCGCTCCGAATGCCCGACGATGACATACCTGCAACCAAATTCGGCGATCATGCCGGCCGCGACTTCGCCGGTATGCGCGCCATGCGCGTATTCGCTCACAGTCTGTGCCCCCCAGCCGATCGTCGAACCCGACAACGCCGCCTGGGCTTGCCACAGATAAGGAAACGGAACGCACACCGCGATTTGCCGAATTGCCTGCACCGGCCAGCCAACCCGAAGATCCGCCAGCAGCGCATCGTTTCGGCGCAAATCGCCGTTCATCTTCCAGTTACCGACGACGAGCTTGCCAGGCATGGGGATCAATCCACGGAGGACGCCGGCGGGACCCGGTTGAAACCTGCAGATTTTAACCTGCCGCGCGCAGTGGGGTCAACGCGCTGCGGTGCAACAACCGGGCCACCGCCCCTATTGGGCGACCTCGATCCCCGCCAGGCGGCGCAGGCGGCGCATGAGCAGCGGCAGGAACCACACCGCGAGGGTCATGGCACCCAGCGTGGCGGCGATCGGCCGCTCGAAGAATGCGAGCATGCGTCCATCCGATTTGATCATCGAGGTGACGAAGTTTTCTTCGAGCATGCCGCCGAGAACCACGCCAAGTATCGCCGGTGCGACAGGAAAGCCACTGGCTTCGAGAAAAAATGCGGCGATGCCGGCGACGAGCATCACGGTCACGTCGAACGCCGTGTTGTTGATCGCAAACGACCCGACAACGCAAAACAGCATGATCACCGGCATCAACACCGTGCGCGGGACTTTCAGAATCTGCTTCGAGACCTTGATGCACCACCATCCCAGCGGAAGCATGATCAGGTTGGCGATGATGAACAGCAGATAGACCGCGTAGATGTTCTGCGGATTATTGGTGAATAGCGACGGACCCGGATTCATGTTCTTCATGTACAGCACGCCGATGACGATCGCGGTGATGGAATCGCCAGGAATGCCGAACACCAGCGCTGGAATCCAGGCGCCGGCCAGCGCGCTGTTGTTTGCCGATCCGGATTCGACGATGCCTTCGACATGACCGGTTCCGAATTTCTCGGGCTCCTTGGAAAATTTCTTGCTGATCGCATAGGTGATCCACGCGGCGATGTCGGCGCCGGCGCCCGGCAGCGCACCTATCAAGGTTCCTACCGCGTTGCCGCGCAGGATCTGCACCGGGTATTTCTTGGTCAGCGCCCACATGCCCTTGAACACGTTGCCGATGGGCTGGTCGACGATCCTAAGCGGTGGGTTGGTGTCGACCGCGTAGCGGATGATTTCCGAGATTGCGAACATGCCGATCATCATCGGAATCATGCCGATGCCGCCGAGAAGCTCGATGCTGCCGAAGGTGAAGCGCGGGATCGCTGCCGGATTATTGAGTCCGACGCATGCCACCAGAAGTCCCAGCATCAGCGTGACAAAGCCCTTCAGCGGCCGATCGGAGGTGATGAATACCGCGCAGGTCAAGCCAAGCAGCACCAGCCAGAAATACTCGAAAGAGCTGAACTTCAACGCGAACTCGGCCAGCGCGGGCGCCGCAAGCATCAATACTGCGGTGCCGAACAGCCCGCCCAACGCCGAAAAGACCAGACCCGCCCCCAGCGCGGTTTCGGCCTGGCCCTTTTTCGCCATGGCATACGCCTCGTCGGTATAGGCGGCTGACGCCGGCGTTCCCGGCATGCGCATCAGGCAGCCCGGAATATCGCCGGAAAAGATCGCCATCGCAGTTGCCGTAACGATGGCAGCGATGGCGGGGATCGGCGCCATGAAGAACGTCACCGGGACCAGCAATGCTGTGGCCATGGTGGCAGTCAATCCGGGAACCGCGCCGACGAAGAGCCCGAAGAGCGAC
>VBDA01000604.1 GCA_005883655.1 Betaproteobacteria bacterium
TGGCGTAGAAATCGGCGTTGGCGAACAGGCGGCCGATCGCCCGGCCGATGGCGGCAAGTGATGGCACCACATCGCGAAACAGCAAGCCTGACAGCGAAAGCGCTTCCCAGCCGAGGAGGATGACGGCGATGATGACGATGCGCACTATGGTCACCCGGCGGCCGGTTGCAGCGACGGCGGCGTTGGCCGCTGGGGCGGCGCGGTTCACTCGCCGGGCCTCAAGAATCGCTCGAGCCGCTCGGTGGTGTCGAAGAACACGATGCTGGTCAGGATGACGAAGCAGATCGCGCCGTAGGTTCCAGGCAGGTCATAGCGTTCGGCGAGCTCGTTGATGAGTTGGCCGAGCCCGCCGAAATTGATCAGGAACTCGACACCGACGATATTGATCATCGCGAAGATGAGCCCGAGCTTCAGCCCGACGAACACCGCTGGAAGCGCGGCCGGCAGCAGGATTTTCCAGAACTGCTGCGAGTTGGTGAGTTTGAAACTGCGACCGACGTTGAGCAGCACCTGACGGGTTCCAGACAGACCTTCGAGCGTCTTCAGGATAACCGGTGCGAGTCCGGCGGCGAAGCCGATCATCACGATCGTGGTTGCGCTTCGTCCGAAGATGACCAGAAACAATGGATACATGAGCACGATGGGCGCCGAAGCGAGCGCGCCCACCCACGTTTCGCACGCCAGCCGCACGATCCTGAAGCGGTGGAGCAGGGCGCCGAGCGGAATGCCGGCCCCGGCGAGCAGAAGGCTGGCCCACAGAAGTTCCTGTGCCGTCTGCCAGAAACGGTGCAGCACGTTCTCCTCGACGATGATGCGCGGAATCGCGACGATGATCTCCGAGGGCAGCGGCACGATAAAGCGATTGACGATTCCCGCGCGAATCGCCAGCTCGACCAATCCGATCAGGGCGGCCACCGTCGCGATACCGATCGAGCGGGCGCCGACACGCGAAGCCATCCATTCCCTGAGCGGCGCCTTGCTCACCGTTTGGCTCTCCCTTCGAGCACGCGCGACTCGTCATCGCGAATCCCTCGGCTTGCTTCCTCGCGAAGGTCGTGCCAGATCTCGGCGACATAGCGTCCGAACGCATCGCTGCTGACGACTTCGGAGTCTCGCGGATGCGGGAGATGGATGTCCACCAGCCGCTTCAGGCGCCCCGGCCTATAGGTCATCACCAGCACGCGGTCGGAGAGCTGTACCGCTTCGGTCAGATTGTGGGTGATGAGCAGCGTGGTCTGCTTGAGCGTTTGCTGGATCTGCAGCACTCTGTCTCCGAGCAAGAGCCGCGTCTGCTCGTCCAGCGCTGCGAAGGGCTCGTCCATCAGCAGGATTCGAGGCTCGGACGCGAGCGTTCGAGCCAGCGCAACGCGCTGGCGCATGCCGCCGGAAAGTTCGGTCGGAAAGCGACGCTCGAAGCCACGCAAGCCGACCATGGCGACGAAGTGCTCGGCGCGCTCGAGCCGCGCGTCTTTGGCCATTCCGACGACCTCGAGCGGAAAGGCGACATTCTCGACGACGGTTCGCCACGGAAACGTGGATTCTTCCTGAAACACCATGCCGATTGCCGCGTGCGTGCCCCGAACGACATCGCCGGCAACGGTTACGCGGCCTTCGTAATCGCCGACAAGGCCGCCGACGATGTTGAACAAGGTGGACTTGCCGCAGCCCGACGGCCCGATGATCGACACGAACTCGCCCGGCGCGATCGAGAATGATACGTCTTCGACGGCCGTGATCACCCCTTCGCTGGTGACGAAGCGTTTGCTGACTCGTTCGACGTCGAGAAGCTGGGCGCCCCGGGAAGATGCTGCGTCGGTGGCGGCGGCGGGTGACCGCACGGACTCGTCGACCATCGGGTCAACCGCGGTCGCGCCCAACTTGAGTGAGCGCGGCCGTCATCGCAGGCGTATAGCCGCCTTGTACATGGACGTCGACGACAGCGACGGCACCATCCTGCACCGCACGCACGGCCTGCTCGAGCGCAGGTGCGAGCGCATCCAAGCCCTCGATCGGACCCCATCCCTGCGCACCCTGCGCGCGTGCGATCGCCGCGAGATCCACATCGGGCGCAGCGATGCGCTGGCCGATCCATTTGTTCTCGACCGGCCGGTTGCGCATGCGGGCGACGCGTTCCTGATGGACCTCGTCGTTGTAGTACGAGCGATTGTTGGCGACGATCAGCAGCAGCGGAATCCGATAGTGGGTGGCAGTCCAGATTGCGGTTGCGCCCATCAGAAAATCGCCGTCGCCGCAAACGGCGACCGGCAGCCTGCCGGAACCCTTGAGCGCGAGTGCCGCGCCGACGGCGATTCCGGGCCCCGCACCGATGCCTCCGCCGCCATCCGATCCGAGGAAATCGAGCGGATGGCGAAATGGCCAGCTCGCGCCATTCCATGACAGCGGCAGATGGCTAAACGATATCGGACGCTCGCCGATGACACCGCGCAGCGCCACGGCGACGTCGTCGGTGCTGATGCGTCCGTTCTCGCCGGGCGTAGCAGAAAATGCGTGCTTGCGCGCAGCGTATGTTTCAGCGTGGATGGGCGGCGCGGGCGCTTCGCTGCGACTCGGCGCAAGCACTGCGCTGCGACTCGGCGCAAGCACCGTGCTGTGACTCGGCGAAAGCGCTGCGCTGCGACTCGGCGCAAGCGCCTCGAGCAACAGCGGGACCGCAGCGTCGGGCAGAGCCGGTAATCCATGCTCCAGCCACCATGCAGCAGGTGATCGAGCGATACCTGAATAATCTTCGCCGACGATTCGCCGCCGCAGGCGACCTTGAGCGTACCGGCCAGGTCGACCCAATCAAGGCTCAGGATCACGTCGGCGTCTGCGATCACCTTTGCGGATTCAGGCCGCAGCAGAATACCAGCCGCGTCGATGTGGAGCGGATGATCGGTGGGGAAGGCGGCGCCCACCTTGAGATCGGTCAGGACCTTGGCGTTCAGCGCTTGCGCGAGGGCGACGCGCAGATCCCATGCCGCGGGATCGCGCGAGACGCGGCCGATCAAAAACAGAGGACGTTCTGCCCGGAGCAACATCGCCGCGGCCTCGCGGACGATTTCCGCGGGAGGCGCGTTCGCGACGCTAGGCGTGTAACGTGCCGCGACGATCGGCGGCAGCGGAGCGCGTCGAGGTTGACATACACCGGTCCCTGCGGCGCCGTACACGTATGCCACATGGCGCGCAACAAGGCCTCACGCGCCGCCTCGGGTGACGCCGGCTGATCATCCCATTTGACGTACGGCCGAACGATCGCGCCCTGATCGCGCGCGGTATGTATCCAGTCGATCCATGGCCGGCGTTTGACCGCATCGACCGGACCCGTCGCGCCCAGGATCAGCACCGGCATGCGATCACACCAGGCGTTAAAGATCGCCATGGTGGCGTGAAACAGGCCTACATTGGAATGCAATGCGACCGCCATCGGCTGCCCGGTCACCTTGGCATAACCGTGCGCGATCGCCACCGCGTGCTCCTCGTGCAGGCACAGAAGCATTTGCGGATCGCGGTTGCCGAGATAGTTGACGAGGCTGTCGTGCAAGCCGCGGAAGCTCGCGCCGGGAACGAGCGCGATATAGGGCAGCGCGAGCGCGCGCAGCGTGTCGGCGACGACATCGCTGCCATACTGTGGCGCAGGTGGTGGCGTTCCGGCCGGCTGTTCCATCGGCATTTGCTTGCCGGCACTCAAGTCGGTGCGGTCCACGCTAGTGCTTGCTATTGCCGTGGCGGAATCTGAATCAGCTCCGCCAGTTGTTCCTTCGTCAGTGGCATCGCCGTGTATTTGAGCGCGACGGCATCCTGCACGATGGTGTCGAGCCCGACCACCTTGTCCGGATCCACCGCCGCCTTGGGAAAGAAATCGTCGCGCGTGCGCTTGGCGGTCGCGACCGGGATGCCGACAAAATCGGCGTAGGTCTTGAGCGCGACCGGATCGCTCGAATACAGCCAGTCGATACTTTCCCGATACGCCTTCATGAAACGATCGATCACCGGCTTGCGCGTCTGCAGCGTCTGCACATTGGTGATCAGGAGGCGAACGGTCTGGCCCTTGAAGATGGCGGCATCGTTGCCGCTGGCGATAATCCGGATCTTGCCCTCGTCGAGCTGCTGCAGGCCGAATGGCGGCGCCGACCAGCCGACGTCGATCTGATTCGACATGACCTGGGTCAGCGTCGGAGCGGGTCCGCCGGTTGCGGTCGGTTTCGCCTTCAGGTCGTACTGCTTCATGAACGCGGTCACGATGCCGTGTGTCGACGAACCATTGGTCGAGTAGGCGATGGTCTTGCCCTCGGTGTCCTTGAGCGACTTGATCGGCGAGCTCGCGGGAACATACCAAAACAGATCGGCGGCGCCGGTGGTCTCGGCGCCGATGATGCGCACCGGTGCGCCCTTCGAGTATGCGGACAGCACGCCCATGATTCCGGTTGCGACGCCTATCTCGACGCTGCCCGAGATCACCGCCTGCTGCGTTTCGCCGCCGCCTTGCGTATACAGGATCTCGAGGCTCAGTCCGTGCTTTTTGAAAATCCCTCCGCGCTGACCGACCTCGGCGATGGTCGTATCCCAGTTGCCGCGCTGACCGGCGGCGATCTTGAGCGTTTCCTGTGCCTGTGCCACGTGCGAAGAGGTGCCGAGCGCCAACATCGCTATCGCGCCGCAGAACAGCCTGAGCTTGCTCATCGAGTTCCTCTGGAATGGTTGTCGTGCGCGGTGCCTTGCGCAGCCGCTCAGCGATAG
>VBDA01000605.1:0-1424 GCA_005883655.1 Betaproteobacteria bacterium
CCCGGAGGCATCGAAATGCGAAATCAGCTTCGGCTCTTCCGGCACGCTGATGTCGAACAGGTCGAAACCCGCGGGCGTCAATCCGGTGCTTTGTGTCTGATAGGCCACCGCCATCACATCGCCGACGATATCGAGCGAATTCGAGCGCACCTTGGCGTGCGGCAGCTCCGTCTGGACCACGACCCGCGGCGCTCGCGGGTCCGTTACGTCGACGCCGGTGAAATTCTTGGGCGCGGATTCGTGCGCGAGCCACAGGATGCGGCGGCCGTCGCGCGCGAGCTGCATCGCCATGCCCTCGCCGATGCCACCGAAGCCCTGCAGGTCGTGATGGGCAAGAAGGCGCATGTTCAACGAAAGCGCCTGATCGGGCCGCGACCAGGGGCCCGGTAGCGTTGGAGGCATCAGCGGCAATCCCGTTGAAGAGGGGTATGGGTGAGGATCCGGATTGTTAGCCAATCAGCGAAAATTCGGTAGGTCGGCGAATGTTGCCGCACACCTCCGTCTTGACCAGGACTCGACCTTAGCATGATGTCGGATCAAACTTGATCGCATTCCATTGAACGACTGCTCGCGACCCGAACAGAGACCTTCCCATTTGGCCGAGATAGACCCAGGGTCATTCGCCACGGCAGTGTTTCGGTGCCAAGCGAACACCTTGGGATCCAGCATACTCATATCTCAACCCTAACGTAAGTCAACGCCTTCGAGGCAACTATTCACTCGCGTCATCCGGTTCTCGCGCCATTCACCGCCTTATGCTATTCGCGCAATGGATAAAGGCGCGTCGCATGGTCGAAGCAATCGCCGTCGAACCTAAACAGACATTCTGGATCATGACGATAAACCTGCTTGCCCGTTGCAGACGGTCGGGTCTCTTCGAAGCAGACGTTCACCGGTCCGCATGATAGACCGTCGCAAGCGCGGCGTGCCGAAGGCATCACAACGGAACCTGCGATCGCGACGGCTGCACAAATGCTAACTCGGGTGATCCTGCCCGAGCGCGGTGGCGTCAAGCTCTCGCGACGCGTTCATCCTCCGACGGTTACCGCCCGCAATCGGCGGTCGACCCGCACGCCCGAACCATCAATACTTAGGTTCGGGCAATTGAAACACTTAACCGTTTAAGGAATGAAGTTGAGCCCTTCGGGTAATGGCGGGACAATGGGTACTTCGAAGATTGGCCCAGGCCCGTCCGGATCAATAGTGAGCGCGCCGTTAGAGGCGAAGAAGGCGGCGATCTGGCTCTGCGCGCCGAAGGCGAATGGCGCCGCCGCGGATATGCTGATGTTGGTCAAGAAGGTGTGCGGATTCTTCGGTATGGCCCCGCCCGTTGCAACAAAGGCCAGGTCATTGCGGAAGAATGTTGCCCGATCCGCCAAGTCGCCAGCGCGGACAAGCGCCGTTGCCGTCGGATTTGGCACCGT
>VBDA01000605.1:1433-5107 GCA_005883655.1 Betaproteobacteria bacterium
GTTGCCCGGCAGCGGGTTCGTGCGGATGTATTGCGCGTAGGCGACCGGGTTGCCCGATTGAGAGACCCATTCGGTGTTCTCCAGCGCCACCTGGATATCGGTCGCCCCCGGCACATTGTTAATAACCGGTGGCAGGTTGCGCAACGGAATGTCTTCGTTGAAGTTGAGGTTGAAAGGTGGCGGCACGTTGGGAGTTGACGGCAGGTTGAGCAGTTGCGGTTGCCGCGTGGCAAGACTGACTGCGACGAGGAAGCGGAGCTGACCCAGCCGCGCCGCTTCGACGACAGAGCCACCCGGCACGTTCGGCACACCGGCCTTGATGCTCGGTTCCACGGCGATGAACATGGTGCCGTAGATGCCACCGAAGGACTGGCCGGAATAGTAGATGCGGTCGGCATTCAGGTCGGACACACCGTCGCCGTCCACGTCCATGCCCACCTCTATCTCGCGCGTGAGCTGCATGAGATCGACGACTGTCTGGCGCAGGCCGTCGCGGCTGTTGATGATGGTGCGCGGCGCTGCGGCGAAGACGCCTTCGGTCGAATCGATCGTGCCGTTGCCGTCCTGATCAAAGCCGCGCCCGCCGGCCGGGATCACTACCGGATCGCCGGCGGTGCGCAGCACGTTCAGCGTACCGAGCGCGCCGCCGCCATGCCCTACGACATTGATGGCGATGGTGGCGATGCCCTGCGAAGCGAATACGGAGGCGACTACCCACGGCGCGCCATACATGCTGTCCCCGAAACCGTGGCCGAAGATGGCAACTGGCCACCCGCCCGCGGGTTTAGTCCCGGCAGGCAGGAAGAGCTCGAACTGAATCGTGTTCGTGCTCTGCGCTGTCGGCATGCCGGACAGCGTGCCGGTGGTAGGGATGTATTTGGTCGCCGTCTCATAATCCGGCGACTTGAAGCTGCCGAAAGCAATTCGCGCGACGGAACCGGGGACCACATTCAGAGCCGGCGTGGGCAGGAAGGAATCGGTGAACGACGGTGCTGTGCCGGTCTGGCGATGGAACTGAATACCCGCGATGCCGGCCGTCGGGAAGACCGCGCGAACCTTGCCGCTGGTAGATGTACCGACCATGAAGTCGGCCGGTTCCGGATGAGAGTGCTTGATCTGGCCGCTCTGGCCGCGGATCTTTTCCAGGTCAGCCGTTGTGCTCTGGGTGGTAAACACGCTCAGGGCGACGATGCGGCTCAGTGAATCGCGCACGGCCTTCTCACTGTCGATGAGCTCCTTGCGATAGTCCTTGACGTCGCTGTCTCTGGTCTGGCCAAAATTGAGATCATGACGGAAGCGATCGAAATCACCGGCTTCGATAGGATCGCCCGCTGCATCCTTTACGCCATTGGTCACGACAATAAGATAGCCGCTGTGCTGATTCAGCAATTCATCGGATTCGAACACCAGCGTTTTTGTTGCCACGTCCCACAGCACCTGGTTGATGCCGACCTTGTGGCCAAAGCCTTGGCCCGACAGCGTGTCGCCCAGGTTCACGAAATACACGGTATCGCTGTTGACGGTAGTGACATCGATAACGCCGGTGAATGGGACGGTAACGCGCGGCTGGATGTTGAAGCCATCGAGTGTATTGATGACGTCGATATCCTGGCAATCGGAAACGCGCACCGCGCAATCCGGCTTGGGCAGATTGACGCGCCGGAACGTGTTCTGGGTAAAGTCGAATCTGGTGAAGCGGTCGCTAGGGAACGGGCTGGTGGTCGGACTGGAAAGGTCGAAGCCTACACTGACGCCGGCCGCCAGGGTTGCCAGCGGAGCGAGCATCAGCAAAAGCGCCGCCGCCAATCGCCGGGCACGATGGGTAAACATGGCACATCTCCTCGAGAGTTAATAGGCTTATGGTTGCAGCACCCGCGGACCCCTGGTGCCGGCATTTCTTATACTCCTCGCCGTTAGCCCGCACCAGCCCTGTTTTGCCCACCGAAATGGAAGCATTCTGAGAAGCCGCCGCGCAGACTGATCTCGGCGTTACGGTCCTTGCGGCCGTCGACACATACCCAACGCGTCCACCATACGCACCTCGGAAACCCCCGCGCGCGAACGTCCGCTCCCGGGCAATTTGGGCGCTGACGCTGACCGGCTGCAACTGGCCGGGAAGCGCCCGTCCGCAGACGGACGCGGTCTTAACGGAAACCCATCGAACTGGACGCCGCCGCGCTCAGACCTCGGTCTGTTCCGCGATCTCCAGCGCATCGTCGACCTCGATGCCGAGGTATCGAACCGTGCTTTCGAGCTTCGTGTGGCCAAGAAGCAGTTGAACAGCCCTGAGGTTCTTCGTGCGACGGTAGATTAACGACGCTTTCGTCCGGCGCATCGAATGCGTGCCATACGAAGCTGGATCGAGACCGATTTCCTCGACCCAATGATCGACGATTCGCGCGTACTGCCTCGTGCCAAGATGCGGCGATTTGCTGACGCGACCGGGGAATAGGAACGAATCGGTTTTGAGTCCAGCGCGTTTCATCCACGCTTCCAGCGCTTCACGGGTTGATGCGTAATTTCGAATTGCACCGGACGTTGAGTCTTCTGTTGCAACACCACAGCTCGCGTGGCGACGCGGTCGCCATGGCACACGTCGCGCACCCGCAGCTTCACTAGATCGCAGGCGCGGAGCTTGCTGTCGATGCCGAGGTCGAATAGCGCCAGTTCTCGCAGTCGTTCCTGCATCTGCAGGCGAACGCGGATTGCCCAGATTTCCTTGAGCTTGAAGGGCGCCTTCTGGCCGACGAGCTTACCTTTGTTCCATGCTTCATGACGTCGCGTGTTGTGGATCGATTCCATAGGGCTCTCCTTTCAGTGGAAGGAAAACCCACTCTGCGCCAACACTCATCGTCACACATGTGCCAACAGGGCGGCCATTTGGCAATGCGCTCAACGGTCAAAAACCGACCCGTTGCTGCCTGTCGTGCGCTACAGAAGCGGACGTTTGCGAACTTCGCTGAGCGGGCCAAGACCGGTTCATTCGCAGACTACCGCATCGTTCTCAAGTTACCGTAGTTCATTCGATGACCCTGTCTGCGCGCAGCAGCACGGACTGCGGGATCTTGATTCCAAGGGCTCGCGCGGTGCGTGTGTTTATAACCAGTTCCACAGTGCGCGGCAACTCGATCGGGAGTTCATCCGGCCTGACGCCGCGCAGAATACGGTCCACATAGCGCGCGAGCCGGCGGAATCCATCCTGCAGAATGGGTCCGTAGCTGAGCAGGAAACCGTTGTCGGCGAACGAACCCCAGCTCGATACCGTGGCGATCTTCGCTCCCGCCGCGAACTTCGCGATGCGGCTGCTGTTCGCGAGCATCACTGCGTCGGGAAACGCAATCAGCGCGTCGCAGTTCTGCCGCGCGATCGCCTGCAGTGCGCCATCAAGCCCGGTCGCTGCCTGGATCGGAACGTAGGCCAGCGCCAATCCCAGCTTGCCGACAACCTCCTCGGCGGCTGCCCGCTCGCGATGCTCACCGGGGTGCTCCGGCCTTGCCAGCACCGCGAGGCGCCGGACCTGAGGCACGAGCTCCCTGAGCAGCTCGATGCGCTTTCCCACCAGATCGAGCGACATGAAGCTGATGCCGGTGAAATTGCCCCCTGGGCGGGCAAAGCTTTGCACAAACCCCGCGTCCACCGGATTGCCGCTGAAAGCGAAAACGACCGGGCACTCA
>VBDA01000540.1 GCA_005883655.1 Betaproteobacteria bacterium
AGGAGCTGGTCGAGAGAAGTCCAGGCGCGTTGCGACAACGCTACCTTGTCAGGTGCATCTTCCGGGTACTGCTTTTCCAACTCGTTGAAATCGATCGTGCCGACGAGATTGATCCCGATCCACCGGTTGCGTTGCATCAATTCGATAAAATCGTCGAGTCCGGCGCCGCGCCCGACTACAACGGCATAGCGTACATTCAGCCCCCGTGATCGAAGTCGGCTCAGCGCAAAGCGGATGACACCGTGGATCGTCACCTGCGCAAAGTAGCTTGCCACCACCCATTTCAATAGCGCTTCGCGCGAGAACGTTTCGGTGCTCTTGGTGAGAAACGACAGGGTTACGAGGAACATCAGGGTGATCAACCAAGCCCGCAGGAGGACACTCGACTCGAGCAGCCATCCGCCAAGCCGCATGCGATGCGAAACATCATTGGCACGGTAGACGATGGGCATCAAGACGGCGGTAGTTGCGGCGAGCGTCACGTAGGGCGAGGCGAAGCCGCCCGTCCGCTCGACCGCGAAATAGTAGAGAAGCGCGACCACGGCAATAACGTCGAACAACATGACCGCGCCGCTCAAAAGACCGCTGAAGCCGCGCGTTACACCGGTCGGCCGAGGCCGAGCGGCGCCCCGGATCGTCACGGCGGGCGCCGCACTAGCTGTTGGCCTTGCTTCGCCGAGCATCCCTGATCTGCTCCCAAACCAATTCCGGCATGAACAAAAGGCATTGGGCATACCGACGTCCAAGCCGCTTCGGCTCGGACAGCAGGCGCCAGATCCACTCCACTCCTATTCGCGCCAGGAATTTCGGGCATCGCCGCTGAACCCCGGCAAAGTAATCGATACCCGCGCCGACGCACAGCGCGACGCCAAAATCAAGCTCCTTGCGATGCCGCGCGATCCACAGCTCCTGCTTTGGCGTGCCTAGCGCCAGAAAAACAATGTCCGGGCGAGCATCGCGTATCGCTGAAACGCAGGCTGCGTCCTGCGTCATATCATGCTCGAAATTCAGGGGCGGTGCATGCACACCGGCAATTCTCAGCCGTGGAAAATCGAGCGCGCAACGCCTGAGGGCAAGCTTGAGCGTCTCCGGCATGGGGCCGAGAAAGAAAACCGAGTAATCTCTGCGCTCGGCCTCCGCCAGCACCGGTTCGACCAGATCGGCGCCGGCAACGCGCCCTGGAAGAGGCGTGTTTCCGAGGCGGCTTACCCAGACCAACGGCATGCCATCCGTCAGAACCAGGCTGGCGGTGGCATACGCGCTTCGAAAAGCGCGATCGCTTCGCAAACGAAGCATGTGATCGACATTGGGCGTCATCACGATGTGGCGGTCGCCGGTGTGCGCGAACGCAACGATCCGATCGACCGCATCGCGGGGAGTCAGCCGGTCGATCTCAAGCCCCGCAATGCGCGTCCGGCTCATCGGCCGCTGCCCGCCTTCTGAACAAGAAACTCGTTCAACGCCAGGTGCCGCAGCTCCGACCGCTCGAGCACGGTAATAGCATCGAGCGGCGTGTGCACCAGGGGATCTCCATGAAGATTGAGCGAAGTATTTACGATGCCGCCGATTCCAGTGAGGTGCCGAAACTCATCGATTAGCTTCCAGTAATCGGGGTTCGCTTCGCGGCTTACGATCTGCGGCCGGCAGGTCTTGTCGTAGGGGTGTATGCCATTCGCCAGGTCGTCTTTTCCTTTTTGCGTCGTATCGAAGGAAAGGATCATGTACGGGCTCGCGGCCTGCTTCGGATTGACGAAATATAGTGGCGCTGCTTCGTCGAGCACGGATGCGGCAAAGGGCATCCAGAAGTCGCGATTCTTCACCGCTTCGTTGATTTCCTGAATCACGCCTTTTCGAATCGGGTTTGCCAGAATCGCACGGTTGCCCAGCGAGCGCGCACCGAACTCCTCGCGCCCCCAGAACCTGGCGACCACCTGTCCCTCTGCAAGACGCCTGGCGACCTCACGCTCGATGCCTTCCACGCGCGTGACGGTCATGCCGAGAGCCGCAGCTCGTGTCAGTGCCGCATCGACTGCTGCGCCTGACCATGACGGGCCGAGCAAAAACGTTCCGATGCTCGGGAGTCTATCTACACCGCGGAAGCGCGCGTATTCGAGATAGCACGCTCCGATCGCATTAGTTTCATCACCACACGAAGGAAAGACAAACAACTCATCCACTTCGTCCAGCGCGAGAATCTCCTTGTTCGCCTTCACGTTCATGAACACGCCACCCGACACGGCAACGCGGCGGATCCCTGTCGAGCGCACCGCGCGCCTCACGAGCTCGCAAAGCATTCGCTCGGTGAAAAGCTGAGTCCCCGCCATGATCGAGTCGAAGCGTTCTCGATGAAAGATTTCATTTAGCGTCGACTGAATGTAGTACATGTGCGGTACGCCGTTGCGGCGGCGCCACACCGGCTTGCCGTCACCGGCCCACTCGAACAATCCGTTCAGCCGGTCGGCGATCCGCGCCGCAGGACC
>VBDA01000541.1 GCA_005883655.1 Betaproteobacteria bacterium
GACCTGCGCGGCCTCGTTGAGCTCGGGCGGAATCTCGCCAAAGAACGCCATCATCAACCACACGGTGATGGGCAGGTTCATGGTGACGTGGGTGAGGATCAGCGCGCCCAGCGTGTCGTACCAGCCCAGCTCGCGAAAGGCGATGTACCACGGACCCACCAGCGTCAGCACCGGAATCATGTGGAACAGCAGCGTCCAGCCAAGAAACGCCGCGACTACCCGGTGTGCCCACTTGAACCGGTACAGCGAATACGCTGCCAGCGTACCGACGATCAGGACCAGCGCTGTGCTCGTCCCGGCGACGATCAGGCTGTTGACCACGTTGGCCGCGAAATCCGAGCGCCGTCCGAACAACACATCAGTATAGTTCGCCCACGTCGGGGCAAACGACCATGCGCCGGTGTAGATCGCGATTTGTTGCTTCAGCGAAGTCATGAAGATCCACGCGAACGGACCCACGACACTCGCGATGGCCGCGACCAGCAGCGCATAACCGATGACGCGCTCGTGGCCTTTGAGCCGCAAGGCGCTCGCGGTGTGGACTTTACTCATGCGTTGCTGCGCGCCGTCACCGCGCGCCGGCTGGTGAGCAGCGTGGCGACAATTATGCCGATTAGCAGGAGCGAGAGCACCGCGCCGTAGCCGAGCAGGTTCTGCTCGAAAAAGACTTTGTACAGATGCAGGCTAACGAGCTCGGTCGAGGTGCCGGGCCCGCCTGAGGTCAGCAGGTAGACCTCATCGAAAGTCTTGAAGGCGAGAATGCCACGGAAGATCAGCGCGATCGCCAGCGCCGGTTTGAGCAGCGGGATCATGACTCGACGTGCGATCTGCCAACTGCTGGCACCGTCGATGCGCGCCGCCTCGATCACGTCGACCGGAATGCCTTCGACCGCCGCGAACAGGATCAGAAACGCGAACGGCACCCAATGCCAGATGTCGACGAGGATGACCGACAATAGCGCGAGACTCGTCGAGCCCAGCCAGTTGACCGGCGACATGCCCAGCGCGACCAGGGCCTGGTTGAACATGCCGAAGTCGTAGTTGTACATCAGCTTCCACATGCTACCGATCGCGACCGGTGGAACGAGTATCGGCAGAATCATCACGGTGCGCACCAGTCCCTTGCCGCGGTCGAGGCGTCCCACGAGCAGCGCGAGCAGCAGCCCCAACGTCACTTCGGCGGCGACGGCCACGACCACGAAGATCGAAGTATTCAGCACGGCAGCGGGTAGAACGCTGTCGCTCGCGAGCAGCGCGACATTGCGCGTGGGCGTAAAGCTCCACTGGGCGCGGCCTTCCGCAAATTCGACGGTCGACACGCTCAGTCGCAGCAAGTTGACCATCGGGTACCCGGTCAAAAGCACGAAGAGCAGCACGGCGGGGAGCAGGCTCCAATGCCGGAAGCTGCGGTTTAGCGCAGCGACGATGGACGCCAGCATGGCAAGCCGGACATACGGGTGATCAGTGCATTGACGAATGCGTGCCTCCGCGCTTGCGCGGAGGCATGACACACTGCGGAACCGCTACTCGGGAAGTGCAGACAGCGCACCCGTGCGTCGCCCACTCTTGCGGAATACTTCTTCGATTTCCCTGCCTGCAGCGTTCAATGCCTTGGCGGAGCTCATCTCGCCGATGAGTGCCTGGTTCAACCGCAAGCCCAGGATCTGCTCGACCTGCGCGCCCTCGGCGTAACCCAGCTCCTGCGACGCGTACTTTTGCATCTCGAGATATGCCGGCATCCAGCGATACTTGGGCGTGCTCGCCAAATCCGACTGGTAGGTGTCGCTCCGCACCGGAATCGCGCCAGCCTCGGCATAAGCGCGCTGCGCGCCTGCCGTCAGGAACCAGCGTGAGAACGCGAGCGCAGCTTTTTTTTGCGCGTCTGCGATATTCTTCGGTACCGCCATGTTCCAGTTGCCGAGCACCGCGGGCGCCTTGCCGCCGACTGGTGCTGGTACTGGTACGGCCATGATCTTGCCGACGACGACTGACTTGGCGGGATCGTCAAAGTTGCTCCACGCGGCGGACACGACCATCGCCTGGGCGGCCTTGCCCGTCGCAAGAAGCTGGATCACATCGCCCTGGCCGAGCGCGCCGGCGTTGGGGGGACCGCATCGCTTGGCGACTTCGATGAACAGGTCGAGCGCCGCTTTGGCTTGCGGACTGTTGATGGTCACCGTGTAGTCGCCGCTCTCGGCATCCTTGACGACCGTGGCGCCCTTGCCCTGCATGAAGTACATCCACTCGAAGCGGATCCCGTTGCCACGTTCGCCCCGAATCACCGCGCCGTAACTGCGCGGCGGGTCTTGCAGCTTGGCGCACGAGGCGAGCACGTCCTCCCAGGTTTTTGGCGGCGCAAATCCCGCTGCCTTGAGCAGATCCGCGCGATAGAGGAAGAGATCCACGTTGCCGTTGGGCGACCACGCCATCAGCTTGCCGCCACTTGCCGTGCGCCAACGCTTGGCGGCGTTCCAATAGCCGGAATCGCCGTAGGTCAGCACCTCTTTGGGTAGATCGAACGTCGGATCGATCTCCTTCAGCGGCGTGAGGAAACCGCCTTCGTAGAACTCGATAGTCCATTGGGTATCGAGATTAACGAGATCGTAAGGGCTTTTGTCGCCGCGGACGGCGTTGCGCGCTTTCTCGAGCATGCCGCCGTAGGGAGTCGTATCGAGCTTGA
>VBDA01000542.1 GCA_005883655.1 Betaproteobacteria bacterium
CGGCGAGTGTATGCACGATACAGCCAGCGCTGATTCCCAGAGCGGATGCGAGACCTATGCGACGACCGTACGCGATGCTGGAGCCGAGAATGTAAAGCGTATCCTGCCCAGGCGTAAGATTCAAAAACACGCCCGCTGCAACGAAAAGCCAATAGTCGTGGATTCCCAGCATCGGTAGTGACACCCTAACGTCTCACCTGAAGCGGCCGGCCGGCTTGAGCGTCTCGTCGGGCATATCTGACCTTAGAACGAGCGCCCGTCAACCGGCACTCTCTTGAGTGACGACAACTCTACACCCTCTAGGCAACGCACATTGATCGCTGCCGTTGCCGCCCCCGAACGGTCTACACCGGAGGCGAAAGGAGCACAGCCGCAGTTCGGACAAAAATGATGCTTGATGACATGCTTGTTGAAAGTGTAGGTGACTAGACCGTCCTCCGGAGTGAGCAGCTTGAACTGCGGACGTGGCACGAACCACAGCAGATAACCCTTGCGGCTGCAATGCGAGCAATTGCACTCCATGGCTTGCTCCAAACTGCCCTCGACTTCGAAGGATATTTGCCCGCAGTGACAGCTACCTTTGTAGTTCATTTGCGTGCCCCCCACGGCGCCGGCAAAGACGCTCATTCCAGATTGCGAATCAAGCGATAGATGGCGATTAGAATTCCGAATCCGACGTACATCCCCAACAACGCAACAAGCATAAGCTTCGCTACCCCGAAGCTTATTATTTTCATGACCAACAGAAAAATAATCGTGCCAACGAGACCTGCAAACGAAGCGGCGATGCCAGCGGCAATTTTTAGC
>VBDA01000145.1 GCA_005883655.1 Betaproteobacteria bacterium
AGACTGAAGATCTGACGGGCGACGGCCCGAGCACACTTTTGGGAGGACGAATATGCAGGTAGTCGAGCGCGCTGTACTTCCCGCGGACGAAATCACCGTGATTCTCGGCGCCCTGAACGCGCTGAAGCGAGGCGACGCATCGGTCCGCTTGCCGCTGGATTGGCCCGGTGCGTTGGGGCGCGTCGCCGACGTATTCAATGACGTCGTCGATCGCAACGAGCGGATGGCACAGGAGCTCGATCGCCTGAGCCGCGTAGTCGGCAGCGAAGGGAAACTTGGCAAGCGCGGCTCGCTGGGCGATGTGACAGGCTTCTGGCGCGACTCCATCGACGCGGTCAACCAGCTCATCGACGATCTCGTCCATCCCACCAGCGAGACCGCGCGCGTGATCGGAGCGGTCGCGCAGGGCGACCTGTCGCAGACGATGGCACTCGAGGTCGATGGCGAGGTCTTGCAGGGAGAGTTTCTCCGCACGGCCAAGACGGTAAACAAGATGGTCGATCAGCTGGGGACGGTCGCGGAGGAGGTCACCCGCGTCGCCCGCGAAGTCGGCACCGAAGGCAAGCTTGGCGGTCAGGCCCGGGTCAAGGGTGTGGGCGGGACGTGGAAAGACCTGACCGACAGCGTCAACTCGATGGCAGGCAACCTCACTGCCCAGATGCGCAATATCGCCGATGTGACGACGGCCGTGGCGACCGGCGACCTGTCGAAGAAGATCACGGTCGACGTCAAGGGCGAGATCCTGGAGCTGAAGGCCACCATCAACACGATGGTCGATCAACTGCGCTCATTCGCCTCCGAAGTGACGCGGGTCGCGCGCGAAGTCGGAACCGACGGGCGGCTCGGCGGACAGGCCGACGTGCAAGGCGTGGCCGGGACGTGGAAGGACCTGACCGAGAGCGTCAACTCGATGGCCAGCAATCTCACCGCGCAGGTGCGCAACATCGCCGACGTGACCAAGGCGGTGGCGAGCGGCGACCTGTCGAAGAAGATTACAGTCGACGTCAAGGGCGAGATCCTGGAGCTGAAGAACACCATCAACACCATGGTGGATCAGTTGAGCTCGTTTGCTGCGGAAGTGACGCGTGTCGCTCGCGAGGTTGGCGTGGAGGGCATGCTTGGCGGCCAGGCGCGGGTTCCGGGTGTGGCCGGCACCTGGAAAGGGCTGACCGAGAACGTCAATCAGCTGGCTGCCAATCTCACCACCCAGGTGCGGGCGATTGCCGAGGTCGCGACCGCGGTGACCCAAGGCGACCTTACGCGATCGATCACGGTCGAGGCGCGCGGCGAAGTGGCCGCGTTGAAAGACACCGCCAACGAGATGATCAGAAACCTTCGAGACACCACCCGGAAGAATACCGAGCAGGATTGGTTGAAGACCAATCTCGCCAAGTTCAGCCGGATGCTCCAGGGTCAGAAGGACCTGCATACGGTCTGCCGCCTGATCCTGACGGAGCTCGCCCCGGTCGTTTCCGCGCAGCACGGTCTGTTCTACGTGCTCGATTCAGGCCGCGGCGAGTCCCGCCTTACGCTGCTGGCGAGCTACGGCTTCATGGGCGAGAGCGCGTTGGGGAGCAAGCTCGAATTGGGCGAAGGCCTTATCGGGCAGTGCGCGGTCGACATGGCGAAAATCCACTTGTCGAATGTTCCCCCGGATTACTTGAAGATATCGTCGGGTCTCGGCGCCGCTCCGCCGGAGAACATCCTGGTCCTGCCGGTGATCTTCGAAGGTCGGGTCAAGGGCGTGCTGGAATTGGCCTCGTTTGCGCAGTTCAGCGCCGCGCACGAAGCGTTCCTGGATCAGCTCACGGAGAGCATCGGCATCGTCATCAACACCATCGAAGCCAACACTCGAACCGAGGATCTGCTCAAGCAGTCGCAGTCGCTTGCGCAGGAGCTGCAGAGCCGGCAGCAGGAATTGCAGCAGACCAATCAGGAGCTGGAAGAGAAGGCCGGGCTTCTCGCATTCCAGAAGCAGGAGGTGGAACGGAAGAACCAGGAGGTGGAACAGGCACGCAAGGCACTCGAGGAAAAGGCGGAGCAGCTCGCGCTCACCTCCAAGTACAAGTCGGAGTTCCTCGCCAATATGTCGCACGAGCTGCGCACACCGCTCAACAGCCTCCTCATCCTCTCCGATCAGCTTTGCAAGAATGGCGGCGGCAATCTGACCGAGAAGCAGGTCGAATTTGCCAAGACCATCCATGCCTCAGGCAACGATTTGCTTACGCTCATCAATGACATCCTCGATCTCTCCAAGATCGAGTCGGGAACGGTCGTCGTCGACCCGGCGGACTTGTTGCTGGACGATCTGCACCGCTACGTCGAACGCACGTTCCGGCACGTGGCCGAGGCGAAGAACGTCGATTTCTTCATTCAAATGGACTCGCGCCTTCCGAGCTCGATGCTGGCCGATGCCAAGCGGTTGCAGCAGGTGTTGAAGAACCTGTTGTCGAACGCCTTCAAGTTCACGCACCGAGGCCACGTGACGCTGACCATCGAACCGGCGACGTCGGGTTGGGACCCGGAGAACGAAGCCCTGAACCGTGCCGGCGACGTGATCGCCTTTTCGGTTACGGATACCGGGATCGGAATTTCACCGGACAAGCAGCGGATCATCTTCGAGGCCTTCCAGCAAGCCGACGGAGGCACCAGCCGCAAGTACGGCGGCACGGGGCTCGGGTTGGCGATCAGCCGCGAACTGTCACGCGTCCTCGGCGGCGACTTGCGGTTGATAAGCGAGCCGCGTGTCGGGAGCACGTTTACGTTGTATCTGCCGCAGATTTACGCGCCGCAGCGGGTCGCGCGCAACAGCGGCCGGCCGCTTTCAATGATGGGCGCCGCAAGACTCGACGGCGCCGTCTCCCCGGTAGACGACCCGATTGCCAGAGCCAGCGAGCCGAGTACGAATCGCGGCGGGGCGGGGGGCGACGGCTCCGATACCGCACGCGAGAGACGCGAGCCTTCCGCGTTGCTGGAGCCGATGCCTCCTCCGATGAACGAAGTCGGCGATGATCGCGACAGTTTGACGCTGGGCGCGCCGGTGCTGCTCATCGTCGAGAACGACCTCGCGTTTGCGCGGTTCATGCTCGAAACGGCGCGCGAAAAGGGATTCAAGGGAATCGTCACCTCGTTCGGCGTTTCGGCCCTGGCACTGGCCGCCGAATACCGGCCGTCGGCCGTGACGCTCGATATCTTCCTGCCGGACATCGACGGCTGGCGAGTTCTCGATCGGCTGAAGCACGATACCCGAACCCGACATATCCCGGTTGCTGTCATCTCGACCGATGAGGCGCGGGAACGGGCATTGAGCGCGGGAGCATTTTCGGTGTTCGCGAAGCCCATCCAAGGCAAGGAAACCCTCGATGCGCTGCTCGAACAGCTGACCGCATTCATACGGCGGTCGGAGAAGAGCCTGCTGGTGGTGACTGCGGATGATGTCCGCGGAAAGTGGCTAGCCGAATATCTCGGCGCCGAAGATGTCCGCGTCACCGTCGCGCCCGATTACGACGCTGCGGTTGGAAACCTCGCCGCGAAGCGCGTCGATTGTATGGTGGTGGATGCGAGCTCACCAGGGCCTGGCACTGACGCCGTGTCGATGGATGCCGGTGGCGGCCTGCGGCTTGATTCGCTGCCCATCATTCTGTACGGCGACACCATCCTGCCCGGGCAATTCCGCAGCTGGCAACGCCTCGGCAGGAACGCGGTGGTAAGCGAGGCTCGCTCGCCCGAAGAGTTGCTGGATCGGGCCAGCTTCTTCCTGCATCGTGCGCCGGCCAGCATGCCGGAGCGGCATCGCAAGATCCTGCGAGAGCTTCACAGCGCGAACAAGGTTCTGCGGAACAAGAAGGCGATGATCGTGGACGATGACATGCGCAATATCTTCGCGGTGTCTTCCTTGCTCGAGGACAAAGGCATGCTCGTATTCCCGCACGACAACGGGCGCGACGCGATCAAGGCGTTGCAAGGGGCACAGAACGTGGACGTGATTCTCATGGACATCATGATGCCGGAGATGGACGGCATCGATACCATCCGTGAAATCCGCAGGATTCCCGCTTGCAGGTACGTCCCCGTCATCGCCGTCACCGCGAAGGCGATGAAAGGCGATCGCGAAAAATGCATGGAGGCGGGGGCATGGGACTACCTCTCCAAGCCCGTCGATTCCGAGCTGCTGGTCGGCGTGCTCCGCGCGTGGCTGGGCTGATTGTCCCACCTGGGCATTACGCGGATACGACAACCCATGGACAGCGACCAGGATCGGCACCTCGGCGGCGGGAAGGCCGATATTCTGATCGTCGACGATCGGCCTGATCAGCTGCTTGTCTATCAGACCATTCTAGGGGATATCGGGCAGACCCTCTTCACCGCCTCTTCCGGCGAGGAGGCGCTGAAGCAGGTGCTGGATCGGGACTTCGCGGCCATCCTGCTGGATGTCAACATGCCCGGCCTGAACGGTCTCGAGACTGCGTCCCTGATCCGTAGCCGCAGCCGATCGGCGCACATACCCATCATCTTCATCACCGCCGACTACGGTGACGAGCTGCACACCGCTCAGGCATACTCGCTTGGCGCAGTCGATTACATAGCGTCTCCCGTCGTCCCCGAGATTCTTCGGGCGAAAATCAAGGTTTTCGTGGACCTGTATTTGCTGGCGCAGCAGGCTAAACGCCAGGCGGAGGAGCATCTCGCGCTGGCCGAAGAGAGAGCGGCGCGCGCAGCCGCCGAGCAAGCGAGCCGCAGGCTGTCTTTCCTCGCGCAGGCAAGCGTCGCGTTGGCCGGTTCATTGGACTTCGATGCGATTACCCGCGAGCTCTCGCGCCTCTGCGTGCCATTGCTGGCCGACGCGTGTGGGCTTACGCTGGCACAGGCGCGGGATGGTGCGGGAACCGACGTCGCGCCGGTCGCCGGAGATCCGCGGCGCACCAGGTCCACTGCACGTTTGGTAACCGACGTCCCGGAAGGTTGGCTCCGGCTGGCGATGAACCGCGTTCTCACCAGCGGTATAGTGGAAGTGATCGACAGCCTGCCGCATGCCGCTGGGACGGGGTCGGATGGGCGCGCCGTAGCCGATTACATCGGCGCGACCACGGGCTCGGGCATCGCTTGCCTCGCCATCGTTCCGCTGCTTGGCCACGGCACCACGCTCGGTGTCCTGACGCTCGGTCTGGGACCGTCGGGCCGGCATTTCGACGCCGACACGCTGTCGATGGCGACCGAGCTCGCCGGCCGTGCCGCTATCGCGCTCGACAACGCCCGGCTATACGAAAAGAGTCAAGCGGATGACCGCCGCAAGGACGAGTTCCTGGCAATGCTCGCGCATGAGCTACGCAATCCTCTGGCGCCGATCAGCAACGCCGTCCACGTCCTTCACATGAGCGCGCAGGATCCCGCCAAGCTCACGTGGGCAAGAGAAGTCATCGGCCGTCAACTACGCCAGCTGGTCCGCCTGGTCGATGATCTGCTCGACGTCTCGCGCATCACGCGCGGCAAGATCGAACTCAAGCTTGGGCCGATCGATGTCGCTAAGGTCATCGGTGCGGCGGTCGAGACGAGTCGTGCCCTTGTCGACGCCCTCGAGCATGAGCTCACTGTCGTGTTGCCGCCGGAGCCGCTGCTGGTGATGGGCGACTTTGCGCGGGTTGCTCAGATCCTGTCCAATCTTATCAACAACGCCGCCAAGTACACCGACCGGAGAGGGCGAATTTCAGTGACGGTTACCGCCGAGGGCGCACAAGTCGTATTTCGTGTGCGGGACTCCGGCATGGGTATCCCATCGAATTTGCTGTCGAGCATCTTCGAGCTGTTCACTCAGGCCGATCGCACACTCGGCCGTTCGCAGGGCGGTCTCGGCGTCGGCTTGGCGCTAGTGCGACGGCTGGTGGAGATGCAGGGCGGAAGCGTCTCGGCCTACAGCGAAGGTCCGGATCGGGGCAGCGAGTTCACTGTCCGCCTTCCCGCTGCGAGCGCGACGAAGGCGGTCGACGACGGGTCGCTGAAAACGCCATCGCGCCGGGCCACGACGGCGACCGATGCGTGCATCCTGATCGTCGACGATAACCACGATGTTGCGGACAGCACAGCGATGCTGCTTCGCGCGGTCGGATGGAAGGTCCATCTTGCGTACGATGGCGAAGAGGCGATTCAGTCGGCGCGAACGCTGCACCCCGACGCTGTCCTGCTGGATATTGGCCTTCCGGGAGTGGATGGATACCAGGTAGCCGAGCGCATTCGAGCCGAGCCTGGAAACCAGAGAATCCTGATCGTCGCCGTGTCCGGTTATGGCCAGGAGGAGCATCGCCGGCTATCCAAACGCGCGGGTTTCGATCACCACGTCGTGAAACCGATCGATCCGACGATCCTGACGCAGTTGCTGGCCTCGGCCTTGCACAGCAGCCATACCTCTGCTGTCGAGACAGCACACACGGCCTCTTACCGAACAGTCGATTAACTCTTGCTTCAATCGACTGGCGTCTATCTCACGCAGTCCGCGCTACCAAGGCACACCGTTCAAATCCGGCGCATGCGTCGATTGCTCCGGCAGACCGCCGGCCATTTGCATCAGCGCCATGACCAGAACACCGGCGAACCCGCCTATTACGAATGCTACGATCACCCACCATATCGAAAGCATTTGGTTACCCCGCTTCTCTTGTTCTCGCGGTTAACGCTCCATCGACCTGACGGAACCGACACTAGGCCGTGACGCTATACGGCGGAATCGGCGCGGCTCTGAAAATAATGTAGGAGAAATTCGGAGCAAGTGCGGGAAAACCGGCGTCGGCATTTGTCCGATGCATCCCGGCAGGATTCGCCTACGAGCCTTTTGTCGTGTGTCCGACAAACTTGGGCCGGTACTTTGCGGCGCGAAATTTGCGTCAGCAGTCAGTCAGTAAATCGTCAGAGATTTGTAAGGCTCGATGCGAAACGGTGGCCGCGCGCGCTGGCCGTCTACGATGTCCGAAACCTCAACAGCCCTTCCCAAGGGCATGTACGGCATCGGTAACGGCGGACTGGATAGATCAAACTGATCACGCGGTCGAAGGCGTGGCGATGAACCCGGGTGATCGGAGAGCCACAGCGCGGACAGGCTTGAGCCAAGTTTCCACTCGAGATAGGGGAGTCGGAACCTCGCGCCAGCATCAACGCTTTCGCCATGTTTGCGACCAATGCTTTCGACAATATCGATACCGCCAAAATCCGCGCAGATAATCGATAACGTCTGCCGCGCTCCTCTTGAAACCATCAGACGGCCGGAGCAAGATACATGTTCTTCGCCCGGGAACATCGGATCGAAGGCGCCATATCGGGGAAGTTGCATTAGCGTGAGGGACCACTTCGTGCCAGATTTCCGACACGAAATGGAAATGGCTGGGAAGCAAGGCACGATCGCGCTGCGTTGATCGGCGTCGAAAACCGACCAACGATTCTATCGCCGCAAAGCTGATAGCAATGCGCAGGCGAAGCGCCGGTTTGTGCTCGATCGGCACGGCTCGGATTTATAGGCATCGCTTTCGCGTTTCGGACAAGCACGATCGATCCGCGATCGGATGCATCCATAGCGGATATCGACATTTAGGAGGACTGACATGATAAGGCGCTTGATCGTCGGAGTCGCAGTAGCCGCTACTCTCTTAGTTGGCGGCTGCGGCGGGGGTGGCGGTGGCGGTAACAGTTTGAACGGGGGTCCCAAGTTCCTGATCGCGGTCCCGAACGTCAAGGCTGGCACAAACTTTTCTTTCGACATCAGCGACGTCGACAGCGCCAGAGGGCGGATGTACTTCACCGATCGAAACAACAAGTCGGTCGACGTGATCGACATCAAGACTAATACTTTCCTCAAACAGATCATGGGAGGGTTCGCGGGCTGTAATACAGGCCCGACGTGTGTTGGCGCGAGCAATCCCAGGTCGGGACCTGACGGCCTGAATCGGATACCGGGCACGACCTTCATCTATGTCGGCGATGTCAACTCGGTGAAGATCATCGACACCCAGACCGACACGGTGGTGAATACGATTCCGATTGGCGGCGCTTCGGGCTTGCGTGCCGACGAAGGCTGCTACGATCCGGACCACAAGATCTTCATGATTGCGAGTCCGGATGAGGCGATTCCATTCGCCACCTTCATCGACACCACCACCCAGAAGATCATCGCGACGCTGTTTTTCACCGATCCCGGTACGGGCCTTGGCGGCCCCGCATCGGCCGGCCTCGAGGCGTGCGTCTACGATCACGGGACCGCGAGCTTTCTGGTCAACAACGACGGCTCGACCGCCAATCCGAATGGGGAAGTCGACGTCATTCCGGCTGCGGCTATTCTTGTCGGCACTCCCGCCGCTCCGGTGACACTGACCCTTCCCGCGATCGCGCCCGGAAATGGCTTCAAGGTGTTTCCGCTGGGCAACTGCGACCCGACCGGGATGGACCTTGGACCCGGCACCGACTTAATTGTCGAATGCCGGCAGGGGACGGCCGGGGTGCAGCTCACGACCCTGATCCTCAATCCAAACTCGGCGGCGGCGATCAGGTCGTCTACGATCCATCGCTCAATCGCTACTATGTTGCCGCCAGCCGCTGGACTGCGAGTGGGCTTTCTTCCGGGTCCGCGTGCACTGCCGCGTCGCCTTGCACGCCGGTGCTGGGGATCATCGATGCCGCGACCCGGACATTGATCGCAAGTCCGGGGACAGGCAACAACGCGCACTCGGTCACGGTCGACGCTACTACGCATCAGGTTTATCTGCCGTATTCGTCTGCTGCCGCGCCGGCGGGCTGCTCGACGTGCAGCAATTTTCCGGACGGTGGCGTGATGGTATTCGCGCAGTGATGCTCCAGGAGGCGATGCGCGCCCGCAGGCTCTCTCGAAAATCAGGAAACGATCGAGCAGGCATACGCGGCCGCTACAGCTAGCCCAATACGATCGTCGTCCGGCAACTGCCGTTTGCCGGACGACTTTCCCTGCCCGCGCTGTCGCTGGTAGCGCGGCGCGTCTCTTCGAGGCTCAAAAGATCCACTGCGAGACAGGACCGTCCTGTTTTCCGCAGGCATGCCCTTGCATGTTCCAAACGGTAATTCATCCTACAGAAGAATCGGACTCGCGCCGATAGCCCGCGAAACCGGCCCGGCGGACCATTCACCCATATTGTTGTGTCCGTGTAGTGGTCTGATCGGAAGGAGAATGTCATGCATACACTGTCCGGTGCGCGGAGGTCGTTTCTCTACGATGCGGAGCCCACCATCGACTGCGGCCGCACTGTCCGCCCCACTGCCAGCCGCACCGCTTACCGCACCGCCGAGGCGGCGCACCACGTCGTGGACGTCCTCGCCGACCAGGCGCTTACCGGCGTCGGCAAGGTAAGCGACTCCTTGCATATTGCCGTAAATCACACTGCGGACGCCGTCATCCATACGTCGGATCGCGTTGCCCAGGTTCCAGCGAAAGTGCGGCAGAAGCGAATCAAGCTCGCCACTGCTGCATTCTCGACCATGAGAGCGCGTCCGTTCCTCACGCTGGGTAGCGCCATCGCCGCCGGATATATCATCGGCCACATGGCGCGCCGGTGATCCACGGTCGCGAGCATGACGTGAGAATGTCACCACAAGCCGGCGACGATCGCGCGGGATTCGCCGTCGATCTCCGCCGTTATCCGGGACTTTGATATTCCTCGGACGCCGCGTTGCTTGCTTGGTGCGAGGCGCGCCTATGTTTGGCTTGCACCCAGGTGAACTCGGCGCCGAAGAGGAATATCTGCGCCGAATAATAAAGCCACAGCAATAGCACCAGCACCGATCCGGCCGCAGCATACGCCGATGCGGTCGCGCTGCGCCCGAGATAGGCGCCGATGGCGAGCCGTCCGAGATTGAACAATACAGCAGTGGTCAGTGCGCCGGTCCAGACATCGTGCCAGGCGATCCTCACGTTCGGCAGCCACTTGTAGAGCATGCCGAAGAGGGCCGTGAATATCACCACCGACAGCGCGAAATCGGCGATGAACAAGCCGGTCGCGCCCACCGCCGAAGAGTCCCAGCGCGCGGTCAAGGCCGCTATCGCACTGCCGGCAACGAGCGAGACGATCAACAGAAAGCCGATACCGAGGATCATGCCGAACGAGAGCAAGCGCACCCGCACCAGCGACACTAACCCGTTCTCCTTCCTCTCCGGTGCTTCCCAGATCCGGTCGAGGTCAGTCTCGAGCTCGACCAGAACCGTGGTGGCACCGATCAGCAGCAATACCACGCCGATGGCGGTGGCGATGCCGCCGGTTTCAGCGGTCGAGGCGGCCTTGAGTAACCCACCGACGGCCTCGGCGCCCACCGGGCCGATAAGCTCCGCAAACTGCTTGACCACCGCTTTTCGCGCCGCATCCGCTCCATAAACGAAGCCGGCGATAGCGATCACGATCAGCAGCAGGGGAGCGAGCGAGAACGCGCTGTAGAACGCCAGCGCCGCGCCCATGCTGGCGGCGCCGTCCTTGATCCACGCGAGCGCCGCTTGCTTGAGCAGCGACGCATACAACCACACGGGAACGAAGATCTTACCCATCCGGGTGGGACTTGGCGCGTGGAAATTCGTTCGTCGCGCGCGGGTGCTGGCGATGGTGATGGGCGCGGCGCTCGTCGTCGACCGGCGAGCGAAAGCGGACTTCCGCGCTGACCGTGATTTCTTGCAGCGTGCCGTCGTCGTCGCGCACGGTCAAGGTGATAGCGATCCGGTCGCCGATTTCCAGTGCCCGGGTGAGTCCGGTCAGCCGGAGATGATCGTGACCGGGCGCCAGAGCAATTTCGGATTTGGCCGGTAGCGCCAAGCCGGTGGCGGCAGTAGAGTGGGCGGAGCGCAGTGATACGTGCAGCGCGGCTTCCGAACGCGCGGCCAGGAGCCTTGCGCCGTCGGAGCTGGTGAGGTTCATGTAAGCATTCGTAGTCTGGGTCTTGCGAGCTGGGCGCACCCAAGGCTGATTGACGATGAACAGCGCGCTCGCATCGGAAGCCAGCAATGCGAAGGCAACGGCGCCAACGAGGGCCAGCCGGCTGGCGGGAAGTCGGTGGCGGAGGGCAGCGAGAGTCATCGCGGGTCGCGGAATTCGAACAGACCAAGATTAGCGCTATTCTGCCCCGCGACGACGGAATAATGACCGGGGTCAACTGTTGGCGAGATGGAGTCAGGGCAGCCGCGGCGTTTGCGCCTCGAAGCCCGCGAATATTTGAAGGAGCTATCCTGAGCCATTTTTTCAGATACTTAATGGCGCCCGCGCTGGCATTATGGGCCGCCTCCGCGGTGGCGGAATTTCACACCTACAAGATCGAGGAGATCTTTTCCAACGCTGACGGCACGATTCAGTACGTCGTGATGCACGAATCGCAGGGTATGAGCGCCGAAAACTTCTGGATGGGAAATGCGTTCACTAGCACCCATCTCGGAACGACCCAAACCTATATCTTCCGGAACAACCTGCCGGGCGTGATGTGCGGCTACTACGGCTGCGGCGGCGGTGGCACCGCCAACACGCGGGTACTGATCGCCAGCCAGGGCTTCGCGGCGCTGCACTTGGTTACGCCGGACTTCATCATGCCCAACGGCTTCATTGCGACCGATGGCGCGACGTTGAACTATGCCGGCGTCGACTTTGTCGTCTTCACATCACTGCCGACCGACGGCATTCACGCCCTGGATCGCAATGGGGCGGTGGTACCGAACGTTGCGACCAATTTTGCGGGTCAGTCTGCCTCCGTCCCGCTCGCAGCCGCCAACTACCAAGGCCTGTGGTACGCAGCGCCAGCGGAATCGGAATCGGGTTGGGGCATCAACTTCGCGCACCAGGGCGACGCCATTTTCGCGTCCTGGTTTACCTATGACCTTACCGGCAAAGGCTGGTGGCTGGTGATGAGCGCCAACAAGACCGCGCCGAACGTTTACGGTGGCGCGCTGTTGCAGGTCACCGGCCCGGCCTTCGATGCCGTTCCGTTCCCTCCAGTGGGCAGCCCGGGCGGAGCAACTGCTGCTACCGTGGGCAATGGCAGCCTCACCTTCACCGACGCAAACAACGGCACGTTCGCTTACACGGTTAACGGGATTTCGCAGACGAAGGCGATTACGCGTCAACGATTCGGCCCGATGCCGACATGTACGTTTGGCGTGCAGACCAATCTCGCGCTGGCGAGCAACTATCAGGAT
>VBDA01000543.1 GCA_005883655.1 Betaproteobacteria bacterium
TAGATTTTCGGCGTCGAATGTGTAAGCTGCTGGCGGAGCTTTCGCACGACCTCGATTCCACTGCCTTCCTTCAAACGAATGTCGGTGACAACGACATCCGGCTGCGTCCGCACGATCGCGTCAATCGCCTCCTGTTCGCTCTCCGCAAAACCGACGACGTCAAAATTACCCAACGCCTTGACGTTGTCGATAATCCGTTTTCGAATCAGCGACGAATCTTCGACGACGAAAACGCGCACTCTAGAGCTCCCATGGACGCGGGTCAACCGTTGCTCCAGCGTCAATTCATCAAATTGTGGCGCAGCGCGTATGCCGTGAGATCGGCGTTGCGGGAGAAGTCCATCTTTTCGAAAATGCGGCTTCTGTAAGTGCTGATCGTCTTTACCGACAGACACATTTCATCGGCGATGTCGGTAACGGTTTTCCCGGCAGCGAGCTGAACAAAAATCTGAAATTCGCGATTCGACAACTGTCGGTGCGGCGGAGCGGGCGCATCACCGGTCGCTGCGAGCGCCAGCGCCTCGGCCAGCGACGTGCTCACGTATTTGCGGCCCGCGGCTACGGTACGGATGGCCTCCAGTAGCTCGGCGGCGCTCCCTGCTTTCGAGAAAAAGCCGCTTGCGCCAGCCCGCAACAGGTTGACGGCATATTGCTCTTCCGGATGCATGCTGACGATCAGGATCGGCAGCTCCGATTGTCGGCGCCGGAGTGCCGCCACCGTATCGAGAACCGACGCGTCGGGCAGTGAGATATCGAGCAACATGACGTCGCACGGCTGAGAGGCTACGAAGGCCAGTGCGTCGGCAGCCGTCCCGGCCTCGCCTGCTACCTCGAGGTCGTCGGTGGTCTCAATCAGTTGCTTGAAGCCAGCGCGGACGACGGCGTGGTCGTCAACCAGGACGATGCGAACCTTGCGATTTTCCATTACCTCAGTCATGCGTTCCCCGGAGGATTCACGCGGAGCAACGGCCGCAACGTCAGCATTGTAGGGCAGGCCCATTTGCAACTCCAAGCAACTTCACGCGGCCATTGCCACATCCGGCGGAGGAACAGGAGCGCGCATTTCTTGCACCGCATCAAATCCATTACTGCGATACGCGTGCAAGCGGTTGTAAAGCGTTTTCAAACTTATACCGAGGACCTGCGCCGCCTTGGCTTTGCTTCCCGCAACCGAGTCAAGCGTTGCCATGATCAACGCGCGCTCGGCGTCGTCGAGTGAAGTTCCCACCCGGATGGTCACATCCTTGACTCCCCCGCTCGGCACCGATGCCCGGACTGTGATCGCCGAGTTGATGGATGGCATGCTGGGGACGGTGACCATCGGTGAGGCCTGCCGCGTCACAATCAGTTCCTGGCTGGAATCCGGGACGTCTACATCGACTTGGTCGTCTGAAAGCACGTAGCCGCGATGGATCACATTCTTGAGCTCTCGAACGTTGCCGGGCCAGGAAAATGACGCGATCCGCCCGCGAGCCTGGTGCGTGAAGGTTTTGTCCGTGCCGTGCGCATCATTGAGGTCAGCCAGAAACATTTCCGCGAGCATTATTGCATCGGCGTCGCGATCGCGCAGGGGCGGTATCGGCAATGGGATGACACACAAACGGTACATCAAATCCTCCCGCAGACGGCCTTCGGCCACAGCCTGTCCAAGATCGCGATTGCTGGCGGCGATGACACGCACGGATGCCGCAATTTCCTGATCGCCGCCGACCCGGCAGAAGCGACCTGTCTCGAGCACACGCAACAGCCGCACCTGCATGTCCACCGGCATCTCGGTCACTTCATCCAGGAACAGCGTTCCCCCGTCCGCACGCTCGAAGCATCCGCGATGGGTGCGTGCGGCGCCGGTGAAGCTGCCGCGCTCGTGACCGAACAATTCGCTTTCGATCAGATTCTCGGGCAGTGCACCGCAGTTCACGGCGACGAATGCCTTGCGGCTGCGCGCCGATAGCTGATGGATCGCCTGCGCGACCAGTTCCTTGCCCGAGCCACTTTCACCGAGGACCATCACCGTTACGTCCGATGGTCCGAGGCGTTCGATAGTCTGGAACAGCCGTTGCATCGCAGCGCACCCGCCATAGAGCGCACCAAGACGTTGCAGTCGCCCGGGCCGTGCATCGTGACGCGTTGGCGGTTCCGCGGAGGCAGCGGATGCGACAGCGGCGATGACACCGCAAGCGTTCGCAAACTCTTCGCTATTTGCGTACATGTCCGGGCTCCGCTACGTTGACGGCGCAATACTGACCTAGGGTGAAAATGGCTGGTATCGGGTGCCGTCTGTTCTTGTCGTAGGCGCAGAGCGCGCCGCCGTAGGCGCGAGTCCTACGGTTTGCGGAGCGTAGCCGCTGCCGCATCGTCAGTGGCT
>VBDA01000544.1 GCA_005883655.1 Betaproteobacteria bacterium
AAGGATCGGTACGCCGCCGGCGAGCGTCTGGGAGTGGTCGCTGGCATTCTGGTTGATCAGGCGTCCGTCGCGCGGCACATGAACGAGCAAGACCCAGCCGGAGCCGCCTCCCAGCGCGTTTCCCATGGCGACGAACTCGCTGCGCCAGCGCTCGACCGACCCGAAATCACGGGCAAGCGCCGCCGCAAGCAATTCAGTCGGCTTCCTTCCGTCTCCGCCGAGGCTTGCAAAGTACAGCTCGTGCAGAAGGGTGGAGTTGAGCGCGATCAGCTCCTCGCGCTTGAGCGAGTTGATAACGTAACCGGGCGTGCTGCTGAAATCGAGCGACTCGAGCTTTTCGGTGATAGCGTTCAGGCGGTTGAGCGCGCCGCCGTAGTTG
>VBDA01000546.1 GCA_005883655.1 Betaproteobacteria bacterium
CGGGTCGGACTCTTTTCTGCGACCGCGAGCATTGATCTGCAAGCATTAGATGTAACAACGAAAGAGTCCGTTCCAGGCTGCCTCGTTGGACTGACCGGCGAACCGCGAGCCTTGCCGGCCAGCCGCGGTAAGGGACCGCTCGGGCCCTCCCTGGCGCGATGCTTTGAGGCGCCTATTCCAACGGTGGAGCGGATTTTGCTCACGCACTCAACCGGCGGTGCACCGAGC
>VBDA01000545.1 GCA_005883655.1 Betaproteobacteria bacterium
CGGCGGAAAGCAGTTTCATTGGTGCCCACGCTCGACGCGTTACGTTTGCAGGAATTGGACGGGGCACCGTCTTGGAGGGAGTTGATCCCGGGGGTCCTGCGTTCCCCCTGCATGGGATCATACGACGCACTACGTCGGTTTGCAACTCCTCGGTTGACCCGGGTCGCTATCCTGCGTCTGCATCGGCGGGCACCTCACCGACCCGAATGAGCAAAAGACACAGCAGTCGCCTGGCTCGGGGCGCAGCAACGCTTTGCACTCCCCGCACTCGTAGTAGAACTGGCATGCGTCGGTGGGCATCGTCTCCCGTTTGGCGAAGCCGCACTGCGGGCAAGTGACAACCGAATCGGCTTCAAATGCGCTCATCGAACCTCGCTTGCTGCACCTCGACCATGGCCGATAATACGTCAGTCGCTGGGACCCGCCCAAGACCGTTAAAGAACGATATGCCGAGCATCCAATGGCGCAGCGCGGCGTTTGCGGGGATCGCCGCCGGCGTTACCGCAACGATCGTCCAGATCGCTTTGTGGTGGGCTGCTTCGGAGCCGCTGGCAGCGATGCTGTTCCGGGACGCGCGGCTCGCCGCCGCCATCGTTACCGGGCGCCAGGTATTGCCGCCACCGGCGACATTCGACTGGTCGAGTATGTTGGTCGCAACGCTCGTTCACTTTTCGCTATCGATCGCCTACGGCTTGACGGTGTCGGTTTTCATATCGCGCATGAGCATGACACCGGCGCTGCTCGCGGGCGCGGTGTTCGGCGCTTGCCTGTACGCGATCAACATGTATGGCTTTACCATCATCTTCCCTTGGTTTGCCGCGGCCCGCGACTGGATCACCGCCGCAACGCACGTCGTCTTCGGCGTGGTCGCGGCGGCTGTTTACAAGATCCAGCCGCTGCGTACTTCGAATCGGGCCGGATCGAGAGGCGCTCGAACCTAGTGAGCAATCCGGTCGCTTGCCGACACGTCGACGCCTACGCCGTGCTCGTGGACCATCGCGCCGCCCAACCAGCCGGAGACCGCAAGGATTGCAATCGCGATAACGGACAGCACCAGCGGGATCCCTGTATTGCCGGAACCGGTGGCGCGCATCCAGATGTTGATGGCGAACAATGCGACCGCGACCAGATTGATCGACATGTGAATAATCGCGAT
>VBDA01000146.1 GCA_005883655.1 Betaproteobacteria bacterium
GGCTTTTCAGCTCGTCATCAGCGACGGACGCCTCGCGAGATTCGTGCGGCTGCACGTGGTTCCACGGGTGCTGCCGGTGCTCTTCTCGATGAATGTCACGCGACGATTCATGTTTCGCACGGTATCGCAGACCGCGATCGAATACCGCCGCAGCGATTTAAGCGCTGGCGCCGCGGGAAAGACCCGCGGTGGCGACCGCCTGCCGTGGATCAAGCTCGGTCCATCGCCGGCCGGCCACCCCGACAACTTTGCCCCGTTGGCGTCGCTCGACTGGCAGCTGCACGTCTACGGCGATGTCGCGCCGGCGATGTCCAGCGTCTGCAAGGCGACGCGTTTGACGTTGCACTCGTTTCCATGGCAGAAAGCCATGCGTTCCGCCGGTCTCCTTCGCAACGCGGTCTATCTTATTCGTCCGGATGGATACGTCGGATTCGCGGATCCCGACGCGAACGCGGCGAGGCTCCAGCAATATCTGAGCGATTGGCAAATTCGGCCGCGCGAGCCATCCTGAAGAACGTGAGAATGCGCTCGCGCAAAAAGCCAGGGCGACGCGACGGCGCCTTGAGCCCGGAGCTTGCGGACGATCGCGATTGTGATACGGTTACGGTTACCGTGGCGCTTTATCGACGCTGGTAAACCATACGGGTCCCCATGAATTGCACGGCGCGGCGACGCTTCATTTTTTTGATCGCGGCATGGCTCGGGTTGGGATCGATCGCCCTCGCCCAGACATTTCCGTCCAAGGTCGTCAAGATCACGGCGCCATATGCCGCCGGCGCGGGACCTGCGATCTTCACGCGCATCATGGCGGACAAGCTGTCGAAGACGTGGTCGCAGCCAGTGATCGTCGACGCGAAGCCGGGAGCAAGCGGGTTTATTGCGATCGAGGCGGTGAAAAACGCGGCGCCCGACGGCCATGAGCTTCTGGTCGTGAGCAACGCGCACGTGGCCATCAATCCGGCGCTCTACAGGACGCTGCCTTACGATCCGCGCAAGGACTTCGTGCCGGTGGCGATGTTCTATCACACGCCGTTTTTCCTGACGGTGTCGACCGCAGGGCCCTATCAAAGCGTGCCGGCGCTGATTGCCGCGGCCAAGGCAAATCCGGGCACGGTTTCCTACGGATCGTCGTACGTCGGAAGCCCGTCGCATCTCGGGAGCGCGGAGTTCGAGTTCCTTACCGGCACCAAGATGATCCACGTTCCCTACAAGGATCAGTCGCAAATGTACGTGGCGATCGCAGGTGGTGACGTCGGTTGGGCGTTCTCCACGCTCGGCTCCGCGCTGCCGCTGATGCAAAGCGGGCGCCTCAAGCTGATCGCGATTGCCGCCAGGCACAGGCTCAAGACGCTGCCCGACGTGCCGACCCTCGAGGAGGCCGGCGGGCCCGCCGGCATGGTGGTCGACTCCTGGCTTGCGGTGCTCGCGCCGCGCGGGACTCCGTCCGAAATCGTGCGCAGGATCAATGCGGACATCAACAGGCAGCTCGCGGATCCGGAAGTTCTGCAGCAACTTCAGCGATTCGGATTCGAGCCGGCGCCCGGGACGCCGGAGCAGCTTGCCGACACCATTCGCGCAGAGGAAAAGAAATTCGCCGAGCTGGTGCGCCGCACCGGCGCAACCGCCGACTGACCACGTTTCTTACCCGCCCAGGGGCTTAAGCTCCGCGACCGCCGCGTAGTACTCCCACGCGCGTTCCACGATGCCGGGAGCGACCTGATCTCGCACCCGTTCGGCTTCTTCCGGCGTGTATGCGCGAATGCGGCTGGCGTCGCCGCCAGCCGCGGCAAGCATGCGTAGCTGCAAGGCGGCGCTCTCTTCGAGAAAGCACGCCGCGATCGTCGCCGTGCGCACGTCCGCCGCGGCCGTGGTGATGCCATGCCCGCGCATCATGATTGCGATGCCCCTGCCGAGGCTCTGCGCGAGCAGGTCGCCCAGTTCGCGCGTGCGGATGAGGCCGATGCGCTTGAATTCAGGGACGCCATCCGCAAACACGCCGCCCTGGTTGTGAACGATGCGATGCGGCTGGCCAATCTGGGTCAGACATACGCAGGCCGGCGGATGCGCATGCACCACGCCGCCGATGTCGGCGCGGGCCGCGTAGGCGCGTGCATGAATCCAGAGCTCGCTGTTGGGCGTGCCCTTGCCCGCGAGCAATTTTCCATCCGTGTCGAGAACCAGCAGCGATTGCTCGTCGGCGAACCCGGGTGAGCGTCGCGGCGGAAAAAGAAACGTGTCCGTGCCGGGAATGCGCGCGCTGACGTGGCCGAATGCGTTCGAGAGCCCGAAGCGCTCGATGATGCGGTTGGCCAGCGCCACCTCGTGCCGCAAAGCTTCTCTTGCCTCCACAATCATCGCAATCGATACGTGAGCACGTGGCCGTCTCGCGTCGTCGATCGCAAGCCTATCCACTCCCTCTCGGGTGAGTACCACACCTCGATACGGTTCCTCTCGGTATCGATGCGGAAGTGGTCGGCCGCGATCGAGCTTCCTCGTATCTCGATCTGCTCTTTGCCCAGCGCTTGCACGGTCACGGGCGTCCAGGCGCCGGTCTGGACGTTCAACAGATGGGTCTGTTTCAGCACCAGCGGGTTCCAGTAGGCGAAGCTCATCACGCATGGCGCCAATCGCTCGTGTCCACGCGGTCCGTCGATCGCGAAGCCATCGGCATTCAGGCCGCCCGTAACCGTCGTCACGTTGCCCTTTTCCTCGGTTCGGGTCTCGAGACGCGAGAGACAATTCGCCTGCCAGGTCTCCTCGGCGTGCTGCCGATATGCATTCACGCCAAGCAGGCCGAAATGCATGTCGCTTTGGACGGTTCGGGCGTCGCCGTTCTCGCGAAGAACGAGGTCGTGTGAGCCGATCGAGAGGCCATCGACGCTGACATCGAAGTGCCACTCGCGGGCGAACGCGGGGATGGCGGCGAGCAATCCAAGCACGAGCGTCAGGAAGATGGACAAGGCCAAGGATTTACCATATCGATAACACGGGGCAGGCGCAACAGCCATGACGCACGACCTCCAAAGCCTGACCAAGACCTTCGGCGTCCCCTTCCGGCCTTTATTTGGCGAACCTTACCGGATGCAAGCGCTCAAACATGTCGGGCGCGTCGCGATTCGTATCTAAAGACGGTACGCTCGTCTGACCATAAGCTCACAGGAGCAACATCATGCGCAAACTATTGACCGTCGCGCTCGCCTCCGCCCTGCTGGCGATTCCTATTGCGACGTCGGCCCAGGACGCCTTCACGACGCGCACCGTCAACGTACGCGCCGGTCCCGATACGTCGTATCCGGCGGTAGCAGTACTGGGCGGAGGAGCGCCGGTGCAAGTGATGGGATGTCTCGACGATTGGAGCTGGTGCGACGTCGGCTTCGAGGACAACCGTGGCTGGGTCTATGCGCCGTATCTGAGCTACGTCTATCAGGGTGCGCGCGTTCCGTTTTACACCTACGCGCCGAGCTTCGGCATTCCGATCATAGGCTTCTCGATCGGCTCCTATTGGGACCGGTACTATCGGGGCCGGTCATGGTACGGACGACGCGACTACTGGGAGCAACGTGAGCCGCGGCACGCAAGGCCGTCGGGGCCGCCACCGCGGTCGACGCCGCCCTCATTCAGGGAGCGCGCGGAGTATCAGGGGCGCGGGACGCCGGCCCCCTCGTTCAGGGAGCGCTCGGACACCCAGGGGCGCGGGGCGCCGTCGAGTCGACCCGCATACACGGACAATCGGGGGACGCCGCCTGTGGGCAACAATCGTCCGCCGCGCGAGGCTGGCTCGCCGTCGCCATCCCCGGAGCGGCGCGGCTATCAGGGCCCACCCGGCGGCGGCGCTCAACAGTCGCCGAACCAGCCACGTCAGGAAATGCGACGTGCGAGCCCCACGCAGGGTGGCCCGCCGCCAGCAGCCGTGCAGGGAGGTCCTCGTGCCGCCTCCCCGCGGCAGGGTGGCTCTCCGCCGGGGCCCCGTGCCGCCCCCGCGCAGCAGGGTGGGCCTCCGCCGGCCGCGCAAGGCGGGCCACCGCGCGGCGCGGAAAGGAGCCGCGCTCCGGAGGGTGACAAAGGCCACGGCAAGGAAGGCGGCAAGCAGGAGGAAAAGCAGCGCTAGGTGGGCGATTAGCCGGTGTACACCGGCTAAAAGCAGCGCTAGGCGGGCGATCAGCCGGTGTACACCGGCGCCGGCTGGCTGAAGTACGCGTCGAGCAGGTGATAGACGAGCGCCCAGTTTTTCGAGCGAGTACTCGTGTGCGCAATACCCGGCATGACGACGAACTGCTTGTCGGGATTCGGCAGCCTGGCGAAGAAATTGGCGAGATCCTGAAACGACGCGATGCCGTCCCACTGGCCGCGCATGATCAGAACGGGCACGGATATCTTCTCCGGATCGACGACGGGAAGATTCGCCGACATGTCGACATACGTTCCGGTCGGCACCGACTTGTCGAGCGCGAGCACCGCGTCGGCAAATGCCTCGACCACCGTGAGATCGCTGGTGTCCGGATGGTCGCGAGTGAAGATGCTTCGCACAAACGCGCGATCGATCGGCCTGCGGTTGTTCGCGCGATATTCCTCCAGCCTCTTCTTGCGTTCGGCCAGCGTCGGGCTGCCCTCTCCGGTCCAGACCAGCGCATCGAGCGCGAGGCGTTCCACGCGGTCGGGATGCCTTTGCGCAAACAAGCCTGCGCGGAGCGCACCTGACGAGGCGCCGTAGAGCAGCAGCTTCCGGTTGGACTGCTTCAGGATGTATTCCGACGCGGCGGCGAGATCGTCGGCACCGCACGATACATCCGCACTGACCGGCCGCCATTTGTCCGAGCGTCCGTAGCCTTCGCAGTCGACACACCAGGTGTCGTAGCCGCGGCGAGCGAACCAGTCCATGGTGGAAGTCTCGGGCCTGCCGGGAATTTGCAGGTCGAACACCGGCGTCGCCGACACCGACGAACCGTGCACGAAAAGTATCGTTCCGGTCTTCTTGTCGGAGGACCCGCCGGCGACGCGATTCTTGAGCTGCTTGCGCCACAGGAAGAGCTTGACGTTGTCGCTCCCGGCGCGCTTGACCGTCCAGTGTTCTGTGCCGCTGACCTCGGCGAGCGTTCCGGTTTCCGCGCGAGCATCGTCCGCACGAATCGACAGCCCCGCGCATGCGGCCGTGGCTGCGGTGAGAAACGCGCGGCGCGAGTTAACCGAAGATTCCGTTGGATTCACAACTCCCGCCTTCGCTGCGACGCCCGACGCATGGGTTTTTCGCGTCGTTACGCGCTCTTCAGCGCGTAACCATACGCGAGATTGGTGCGCCCGGCGCCGTGCTTGTCATAGAGCTCCCGGTAGCTTGCGAGCCGGTCGTTCTCGAGCGCCGCCCGGTGCTGGGATTTGTAGTTGTACAAGCGCGCGTTGTTGCCACCGAAGATGGCCGTCTTGACCGGACCGTCGGCCGGCCCGAGAGGCTGGAGCGCGTATTTTCTCCGCAACTCTTCCGGGATCTCGAGCCGGCGCAAAGCTTCGATCTGCCATTGCGGCGAGCCGGTCCAGATGGCATCGGTGCCCCAGCAGACGTGATCCGAGCCCATTCCTTTGATGAGCTGGCCGATCATCACCGCGGACACGCGCGGATCGGCAATCGTCGATTGCGCGAACAACTGGCCGACGTCGGCGTAGACGTTCTTGACCCCATACTTGGCGGGAACCTCCGAGAGATCGGTGATCCATTCGATGCGTCCGGTCTGCTCGAATTGCGCCCACGCATCCTCGACCTTGCCGCCTCCCGCAAACCGGTAGCCGCCGTGATAGATGATGAAGTTGAGCTGCGGCCAGTCCTTCGCGGCCTTGCCGACATCGCGAACGTCCGAGTACTCGAGCAAATGCGGAAATTGCTTCTCCACCGAAGGCGGAAACAGACCCTTGTGGATGCAAACATTCTTCAAGCCCGCCTTGGCGAATTTTTCGTACGCGGGATAGACGAGCTTCTCGTCGTCCAAGCGCCATGGATGCTTGGACAGATTCTTGTTGGTGTTGTCGCCGATGGTGTATCCCTTCATCGAGTCGGGCTTGAGATCGTTGATGGCGTGATCGATCTGCTCCATCCAACCGTCGTATCCGGGCGTGAATATCGCATGCGCGAGCATGCGCTTGCTTCCCGCAAGGCCGTTCACGTCTGCGCGCGCCTGGGCCTTCATCTCGTTGGTGAGGAACCAGTCCTCCGGTACCTCCGAGGGGGCGCCGCTAATGCACGCCACCTTGGTGTCGCTGTCGAGATAGATTTCCTTCAGGTAGTTGGTGAACATCAGGTCGTCGATCGACTGCTCCTTGTTTCCGAGCCCGGGGTTCCAGCCGGCCTTGCCCACGGCCTTGCGCTGATTGACGAAAGTCATGATCTTGGTGCCCGGACGCAGAAAATGCGTGTGCATGTCCATGATGAACTGGCCGGACAGCTTTTTCGCGCGATCGTCCGCGTGCTCGGGCTCGGCAGCCTCGGCCGCCGACACACCGAAGATCGGCCCGTAGGTGTCGTTCATGGCGAGGAATGCGGTCGCCATGCCGGCCGCGGTCTGGAAGAAGCGACGCCGGCTCATGCCCAGGCGCTTGGCCATCCGCGCTCCCATCTCCTTGACGCGAGTCTCGAATTCGCGTTGCTTCTTCGTCTGCAAACCGGGCATGAATTCGTCGCTCGAAACCGATTGCACGGGGATGGGCGAGGGAAACAACGATTCGGCGGCGGACAGCTTTTCCAGCTCGTTGGTGGAAAGCATGCTCATGGTTCCTCCTGGGGTCGGCGGCGGGGGCGCGCTCTGCGTTCATTCTGTCACATCGACGGCAGGCCGGCCAAGTCTGCGAGACGACCGGAACGCACCCTCGATTCGCTGCCCACCCGGCGGGCAATGAGAATCCTATAATCTCCTGTTGCCCTTCCGGCGTGCATAAGAGAATCCTATACCGTCTTCGCGCGTTTCGGCGTAAGCTTTTTTCATGAACGAAGCGCAGACCCTTTTTGCCGCGTTGCGGCAGTCTGCCGATCCCGACGTCGTGTGCGCCATCGAGGCACTGGTGCGGGACGCGCCGGATAACCGTCTCAATCGCATCAACGCGCTGGCCTTTGCCGCCAAGACGGGCCTCAACGAGGATCGCGTCATCGCGGCGTTCCTGCACGCGGCGCGGCTGGGCCTGTTCGAGATGTCGTGGAATGTGCTCTGCCCCGGATGCGGAGGCGTGCTCGACGCAGGCGCTTCGCTCAAGACCGTGAATCAGACCGAGTACGGGTGCGCCCTGTGCGCCGCCGGGTACGAGCCGACGCTGGACGAGATGGTCGAAGTCACCTTCACGGTGACGCCGCGTACACGCCGGATCGCGGCGCACGCGCCGAACGATCTCCCGGCCCTTCAATTTTACCGGCAGCTTTTCTGGAGCTCCGGCATCGATCTGCCCGACGACGCGTTCGAGAAAGCGATCGACGAGATCACTCTGGAATTGGTCGAGCTGCCTCCCGGCGAGAAGGCCATGCTGTCGCTCACCCTGCCCGCCGAATTCGTGATCGTCTTCGATCCGGTCACGCACACGGCGCAGTTCATCGACGTCAAAGGCGAGCCGACGCGGGAGCGCCAGTCGCTATCGATCGTATTCAACAGGACGCACGCCCACACCACTACGATGGTCATGCAGCCGGGTCCGCTGCGCCTGTCGCTCGACAATCGCACCGACACGCGCGTCGTGCCGGGCGTGTTTATCGCCGGGCAGGCGATGCACGACCTGCTCGGCAATCGCCAACCGTTCCTCACCGCCAAGCGTCTGTTGTCCAACCAGACCTTCCGCGAGATCTACCGCACCAGCACGCTCGACATCGACCAGCGGCTCAAGATCACCAGCCTTACTTTTCTGTTCACCGATCTCAAGGGCTCGACCGATCTCTACGAGCGCGTCGGCGATCTGGTCGCGTTCGATATCGTCAAGGAGCATTTTCGGATACTGCAAGAGATCATCGCGGCCGAATCGGGCGCCGTGGTGAAGACGATCGGCGATGCGGTCATGGCAACCTTCGCGACGCCCGACCGGGGGCTCGCGGCGGCGTTGCGCATCCGCGAGGCGATGCGCGCGCTGAATCAGCAGCGCCAGAACGAGGACCTGCTGCTGAAGATCGGCATTCACGAAGGCCCGTGTCTCGCGGTCACGCTGAACGATCGTCAGGACTACTTTGGTCAGACTGTGAACATCGCCTCTCGCGTGCAGTGCCTCGCGGTGTCGCGCTCGATCCTCGCGACCGGGTCGATCGTGGACCATCCGCAGGCATTCGAGCTGCTCGAGGCGGACGGGATCAAGCCCACTGCGCGACGATTGCCGGTTCGCGGTCTCGCGGATGAGATGGCGGTGTACGAAATCCCCTGAGCGTCGAATTCCGGTCGAGACGGAGCTCCATCCAGGATCCGAAGCGGTACGCTACTCGGGCTGGCGGCGCGAGGCGCTGCGCATTGCG
>VBDA01000523.1 GCA_005883655.1 Betaproteobacteria bacterium
ATCCATGAAATTCCGCTTCCCCGTCGTCATCATCGATGAAGATTTCCGCTCGGAGAACACCTCGGGGCTGGGCATTCGCGCGCTGGCCGCGGCCATCGAGAAGGAGGGATTGGAAATCCTGGGCGTGACCAGCTACGGCGACCTGTCGCAATTTGCCCAGCAGCAATCGCGCGCGTCGGCGTTCATTTTGTCGATCGACGACGAGGAGTTCACCCCCGGCCCCGAGCTCGATCCGGCGGTGGTGAACCTGCGCGCGTTCATCGAGGAGATCCGTTTTCGCAACGCCGAGATACCGATTTATCTCTACGGCGAGACCCGAACCTCGCGCCACATTCCGAACGACGTGCTGCGAGAGCTGCACGGATTCATCCACATGTTCGAGGACACGCCGGAGTTCGTGGCGCGGCACATCATCCGCGAGGCGAAGGCCTACCTCGATTCACTTTCCCCGCCGTTTTTCCGAGCCCTAGTGCATTACGCGCAGGACGGATCGTATTCCTGGCATTGCCCGGGGCACTCGGGCGGGGTCGCGTTTCTGAAGAGCCCCGTGGGTCAGATGTTCCATCAGTTCTTCGGCGAGAACATGCTTCGCGCCGACGTCTGCAATGCGGTCGACGAGCTCGGCCAGCTGCTGGACCACACCGGTCCGGTGGCCGCGTCGGAGCGAAACGCGGCGCGTATCTTCAACGCCGACCACTGTTTTTTCGTGACCAACGGCACGTCGACGTCGAACAAGATGGTCTGGCATGCAAACGTCGCGCCGGATGATATCGTCGTCGTCGATCGCAACTGCCACGTGTCGATCCTGCACGCAATTACGATGACCGGCGCGATCCCCGTGTTCCTTACGCCCAAGCGCAATCATTTGGGCATCATCGGACCGATCGCGCTCGACGAATTCAAGCCCGAGAACATCCGCAAGAAGATCGAAGCCAACCCGTTTGCGCGCGTGGCGAAGAACAAGAAGCCGCGGATTCTTACCATCACCCAGAGTACTTACGACGGCATCGCCTACAACGTGGAAATGCTCAAGCAGACGCTCGACAACTTCATCGATACGTTGCATTTCGACGAGGCGTGGCTGCCGCACGCCGCGTTCCACGAGTTCTACAAGGACATGCACGCCATCGGCAAGGACCGGCCGCGCACCAAGGAAGCGATCATTTTCGCGACGCACTCGACGCACAAGCTGCTGGCCGGGATTTCGCAGGCCTCGCAGATCATTGTCCAGGAGTCGGAGACCCGCAAGCTCGACCGCCACATATTCAACGAGGCCTACCTGATGCATACCTCGACCTCGCCGCAGTACGCGATCATCGCTTCATGCGATGTAGCTGCGGCGATGATGGAGGCTCCGGGCGGGACCGCGCTGGTCGAGGAGTCGATCATGGAGGCGCTCGACTTCCGGCGCGCGATGCGCAAGGTCGACGACGAATGGGGCAAGGATTGGTGGTTCAAGGTATGGGGCCCCGAAAAGCTCGCTGCCGAAGGAATTGGCAAGCGCGAAGACTGGATGCTCAAAGCCAACGAAAAATGGCACGGATTCGGCGAGCTCGCGCCCGGCTTCAACATTCTCGACCCGATTAAGGCGACGGTGATCACGCCGGGGCTGGAC
>VBDA01000524.1 GCA_005883655.1 Betaproteobacteria bacterium
CGAGCGACGAGCAGCTCTCCGTCACCAATCAACTCCATGCTGAGTAGGTCAATATTTGGTCGGTGACTCACAAAGACCACCGGCGACAAACCGCGGTGGCTGGCGATCAGCGATTGGGCCTTGCGCTCGAAGGCGCTTGTGCGCTCCCGATCGGCAGTTGCAATCTCGCGCAAAGCAGCATCGGTTACGAGTGCTTCGCCAAATGCAATTGGCGCTGTGTCGCGGCAGCGGCACATCGGAGAGCTTATGACGGAAGGCTTGATGCCGTGCTGCGCAAATGCTTCGCCGATCTTCCGAGCGTGCGCTTTGCCCTCGACGGTCAACATCGTTTCACCCTTGCAACTTCCGCTTTCGTCCCAAGTAAGCGGATTGCCGCCTGCGGGCTGGGTGTGGCGCATCAGCACAACAAGATCAGCTTCGGTCTCGAGCTTCTGCCACAGCAAGTCATTCGCCGACACCTGCTGGGCAAGCAAGTTGAGTAGGAGTAGTGCAATTCGCATAGTCGAGCTACGGCCTAACGTACAAGTTAATCGGCGGCCCGCTTGCGGGACGTCCGTGTTGAACGCCGGGTTAGGCGTGCGGTTGCCTTCGCCACCTCAAGAACGACCCGAAGGGCGTCGTTTACGGCCTTATCATTTGGAAAGGCCTTCGATATTGCCGGTTCCAAGATGACTACATTTGTCTCCGCGGAGACGCGCGCAGCATACTTTCCGCGGACCAGCGTGCCGAAATCGGAGCGTTTGTACTCCGCGCGCAATTCATTGCGACTAGCCTTCTTCATAGATTTTCCGTTCCTGGCGCGTCGCAAGACGCGCACTAATAATTCGAATTATTGATCCCTCGTCATTGTGCGACACAACGATGAGCCTGCCGATGCTCGAGACGCCGAAGGTGATGAACCTGCGCTCGCCTGCCGAATGGTCGGGGTCGAAACCACTCACCGAGAGCGCGTCGCGAAAGATAGTAGCGGCTTCCTCAAATGCAATGCCGTGCTTTCGCAGGTTCGCGGCAGCCTTCTTCGGGTCCCACGCGAAGTTCATGAGGCAATTGTAACCACCTGCGGTGACGCACGCCTAACGAACAAGCTAACCGGCGGGCCGCGCAGACGCTCGCCAAGTTGAAGGCGCGTGCCGGCCCGTCCGGTTGAGCGCAGGGTTAGGCCTCGCCATTCTTGAAGCCCACGATCAAGGGTTGGAAGAAGCGCCCATCGATACGCCGAACGTCATGAAACCCACCTTCGGTCATGAGCTCCACGAGGCGTACAACGGGTACCGCGTAGTACCGGGACCGCATTACATGGGTCGTACACTCCGGCCCACCGGCGTCTTCTACGAAGTACATCGCAAGATTGTAGATCGGGCCCTGATACTCCCAAACCTGGAAGACGACGAAACGCCGCTCGCCATCGGTTCTCAGCCCGTACGGCACGACTTTGGTACCGGCTTCCGAGGGATCATAGTCGCGTACGGATACGAGGCAGCCTCCGCCGTCGGCGGTGCAACTATACATTTCTCGAAAGGCAGCCCGAATCTCGTCGTCCGAGAGGAGATGCGGAATGGAGTTGTCGCAGGCGATGACGAGGTCGAAGGTCGTAGAGTGGCCTGACGATAGCGCTCGTAGGTCAGCAAGGCTGAAGGTGACCGCCACGCCGCGACTCGCGGCTTCTCGCTTCGCTCGCTCGAGCGGTACAGGGGAGATGTCCGAGGCAGCAACACGGTACCCGAGTTGAGCGAGGCCGATCGCCTGTGTGCCCACGCCGCAAGCGGCATCGAGGACAGTCTTGATCCGGTCTCCCCACAGCTCCCGGATCACCGAATCGAGCTGCGAGGCTTGGCGTTGCATGCTCGCGGCCCAATCCTGGTAGATCAGGTGGTAGAAGGGAGAGAGGCGCTCATAGAAATCGGCGACCGACATGGCGGTGAGGCCTAACGAACCAAGGTAACCGGCGACCACCAAGGCGCGAAGCGCGGCCGGTGGGCGTCCGTGTTGACCGCGAGGTTAGGCCCCACTACTTCTCACCCCAGTGCCAACTCGGCGGTTCACCTTTGGCGTAGCAGACAAGACCGAAGACGAAGGTTGTTAGCAAGGTGTAGACGAGAAATGACAATGGGCCTTTTGCCGGTGGAAACAGAAATGCCCCGGCGATTAGCAATGCGACAAAGACTAGCAACGCCACCCAACCTTGCCAAGTGACCGGCAAACCCCAGCCCCAGCCATAGCGCTTGGCGGGAAACCAGTACGGTCCAGGTTTGTTCACGAGACCTCCGAATGTCGATGTAAACGCGTTCGCGAACGTGGGGCCTAACGCAACAAGCTAACCGGCGACCGACGCGCGGGCGAAAGCCCGCCGGCGGGCGTCCGCGTTGAGCGACGGGTTAGGCGTCGGCATCTTCACTACCCCAAGTGTTCTATGTTCTCAGGCAAGCGCACCCACGCGTGTTTGCGTTCTTCGTAGACCGAAAAGGCCGGCGTGGGAAAGCTGGGCTCTGCGA
>VBDA01000525.1 GCA_005883655.1 Betaproteobacteria bacterium
CGAGCGTAACTGGGGCATCGGCGACTTCACCGATCTCACGGCGCTGGTCGGTGTCTGGGCTGCAAAAGGCGCCGACGTCGTCGGTGTCAATCCGCTGCACGCACTTTTCCCGCACGACCCGACGCACGCGAGCCCCTACAGCCCCTCGAGCCGGCTGTTCATCAATATTCTTTATCTGGACATCGAGGCGATTGCCGATTTCGTCGAGTGCGAGAGCGCGGTGGAGCTCGTCGGCGCGGACGAGTTCCAGGGCACGCTTTCGCGGCTGCGAAAAAGCGAGCCGGTCGATTACGCCGCGGTCGCCGCGGCCAAGCTGCGGGCCCTCGAGCTCCTCTACGCGCACTTTCGTGCCAAGCATCTGATCCCAGGAAGCGAGCGCGGCCACGCATTCCATGGCTATTGCGTGCGAGGCGGCGAAGCGCTGCGCCTGCATGGCCTGTTCGAAGCGATCCAGGAGCATTATTTCGCCGAGGATGCCGCGATCCGCGGTTGGCGCGAATGGCCGGAGTCTTTTCACGACCCACGCTCTCCCGCGGTCGAACGCTTCGCCACCGAGCACGCTGAGCGCATCGAATACTACGAGTATCTTCAGTGGCAGGCCGATCTGCAGCTCGGCGCCGTCCGCGCGCAAGTTGTCGCGAAGCGCCTCGGCGTCGGATTGTATGTAGACCTTGCGGTGTCGATCGACCGCGCCGGTGCGGAAGCGTGGACCCATGGGCACGTGCTCGCGTTGAGCGCGAGTGTCGGCGCGCCACCGGACGATTTCAACATGCGCGGCCAGAACTGGGGTCTGCCGCCGCTGATCCCAGCTTGTTTGCGCCACGCTGCCTATGCGCCATTCATCGACACCTTGCGCGCCAGCATGCGTTACGCCCAAGCGCTGCGCATCGATCATGTCATGGGGCTGATGCGCCTGTTCTGGATTCCCGACGGCAAAGACGCCGACGCGGGAGCCTATGTGCGGTATCCGTTTGCGGATCTGCTTGGCATTCTCGCTTTGGAGAGTCAACGCCACCGGTGTCTGATCATCGGCGAGGACCTCGGCACCGTTCCAGAGGAGATTCGCACCGCGCTCGCTACCGCGGGCGTGCTCTCCTACCGCCTGCTCTATTTCGAGCGCGCCGATGCGGATGAATTCAAGTTGCCCGGGACCTATCCCGGGCAAGCGCTGGTCGCGGCGAGCACCCACGACCTGCCGACGCTGGCCGGGTGGTGGCAGGGACGCGACATCGCATTGCGTGACGACCTCGGCCTCTTTCCCGGCACGACGACACGAGATCAGCAGCTCGATGCGCGAAAAAACGATCGCGCGCGGCTGCTTCGGGCGCTGCAACGCGAATCGGTCCTGCCTGACGGCGTCTCACTGGATCCAGACTCGATACCGGCGATGACCGCGGCGCTCGCCCTAGCGGTGCAGGCCTTCCTTGCCCGCACACCTTCGCAGGTGCTGGTGGTTCAACTCGAAGACGTCATCGGCGTGGGCGAGCAGGCCAATCTTCCGGCGACCGTCGACACCCA
>VBDA01000526.1:0-2967 GCA_005883655.1 Betaproteobacteria bacterium
CACATCGAGAGCTCGCGGACATCTAGCCGTCAGCGCATGAACAGCTACGACGACTTTCAGGGCATGCGTACGGTCGCCGAGGCGCATCGCTTCGATGTCGGTTCGCTCGAGCGCTACCTGCGTTCGCATGTGCCGGGCTTCGAAGGTCCGGTCGAAGTCGAGCAATTCAAGGGCGGGCAGTCCAACCCGACGTTCCTGCTCCGGGGCGGCGAAAAGCGCTACGTCCTGCGCCGCAAACCGCCGGGCAAGCTACTGCCGTCGGCACACGCGGTCGATCGCGAGTATCGCGTCACCACCGCGCTGGCGCATAGCGACGTCCCGGTCGGGCGCACCTATTGCCTTTGCACCGACGAGTCGGTTATCGGGTCCATGTTCTACCTCATGGATTATGTCGTTCGACGAGATGAACCGCGTCATTGCGGCGCTGCATCGCATCGATTTTCAGGCCATCGGTCTTGCCGACTACGGCAAGCCAGGCAACTATTTCGCGCGCCAGATCGACCGCTGGAGCAGACAGTACAAGGCATCCGAAACGGAAAAGATCGAAGCGATGGACCGTCTGATCGAATGGCTGCCCGAGAACATTCCGCCGGGCGACGCCACGGCTATAGTCCACGGCGATTATCGGCTCGACAACATGATCTTCCATCCAAGCGAGCCGCGCGTGCTCGCGGTGCTCGACTGGGAGCTCTCGACGCTCGGCCATCCCATGGCGGATTTCTCCTACCACATGATGACCTGGCGATTGTCGCCCGACGAATTCCGCGGCCTGCGCGGCAGCGATCTCAAGTCGCTCGGCATTCCAACTGAGGAGGAATATCTCGGGATGTATTTGCAACGCGTCGGCATCGCCGATAAACCGAGTCCCACAGCGTGGAGCTTTTACATGGCCTATAACATGTTCCGCATGGCCGGCATACTTCAAGGCGTCATGGCGCGCGCGCTGGCGGGCAATGCGGCGAGCGCGCAGGCGTTGGCAGCGGGCATGCGGGCGCGGCCGATGGCGGAGTCGGGATGGGCCGAGGTCGAGCGCATGCTCGCGTGAATCATAAGACGAAAGACGAGCGGCCTACGCCGGTATTGGACAAAGGACAGCTATGGATTTTGACTACTCGCCGAAGGTCATCGAGCTGCAGGACAGGCTTCGGGCGTTCATGGATGCTCACGTCTATCCCAACGAGCAACGCTTCGACGACGAAGTCGGGCAAGGCGATCGCTGGCAGCCGACGCGCCTGATCGAGGAGCTGAAGACGAAGGCGAAAGCAGCGGGCCTGTGGAACCTCTTTCTGCCTGCATCCGAGCGCGGCGCCGGTCTCACCAACACGGAATACGCGCCGCTGTGCGAGATCATGGGCCGCGTGCTTTGGGCGCCAGAAGTATTCAACTGCTCGGCGCCCGACACCGGCAACATGGAAGTGCTGGAGCGATACGGCACGTCGGAACAGAAGCGGCAGTGGCTCGAGCCCTTGCTCGAAGGCAGGATACGATCGGCCTTCACGATGACCGAGCCCGATGTCGCCTCGTCCGACGCGACGAACATCGAGACTTCGATCGTTCGCGACGGCGATGAATACGTCATCAATGGCCGCAAGTGGTGGTCATCCGGTGCCGGCGATCCGCGCTGCAAGATATTCATTCTCATGGGCAAGACCGATCCGCAAGGTGCGAGGTACGGCCAGCAGTCGATGGTGCTCGTGCCTCGCGACACGCCGGGTGTGAAGATACTTCGCCACCTGCCCGTATTCGGCTACGACGACGCACCGCACGGCCACATGGAGATTGCGTTCGAGAATGTGCGTATTTCCGCTGCGAACATCGTGTTGGGCGAGGGCCGGGGATTCGAGATCGCGCAGGGGCGTCTCGGTCCGGGCCGCATTCACCATTGCATGCGCTTGATCGGCTTGTCGGAGCGCGCGCTGGAGAAGATGTGCAAGCGTGTCAAGACGCGCGTCACATTCGGCAAACCCGTGGCGGAGCAGACCGTGACCTTGGAACGGATTGCCGATGCCCGGATCATGATCGACCAGGCGCGGCTGTTGACGTTGAAGGCGGCGTACATGATGGACACCGTCGGCAACAAAGCTGCGCGAGCCGAGATCGCGATGATCAAGGTCGCGGCACCGGTGATGGCCTGCCAAGTTATCGACTGGGCCATACAAGCGCACGGAGGCGCGGGTGTCTGCGACGACTTCGGGCTTGCGCGCGCCTATGCCCATGCCCGCACCTTGCGTTTGGCAGACGGACCCGACGAAGTGCATCGCAATCAGATCGGGAAACTGGAATTGGCGAAATGGTGAGTAGATCCATTGCCACCGTGCAATAGCGAAAGGCACTCGCGCCTCTCAGCTAATTTCCTCCATGTAGGAACACGTCCTACCGCATTGCGGGCGCTCACCTACAAAAGATCGATAGTCCTAACGCTATAATTTCGCGGCATTCGAGACTGCGCGCAGCGAGGAGGACGCGGTGTGGCAATCGGTGTCCGTGCAGCGACTTTCGTACGTTGGATTGATCAGCGTAGTGGCACTGCTTTATTTCGCTGCCGCAAAGCTTTCGCTCATGCTCGCGGTCCCACCGGGCTATGCGACCGCCGTGTGGCCGCCTTCGGGACTCGCGCTTGCGGCCGTCCTGCTTGCAGGCAATCGCGCATGGCCTGGCATATGGCTTGGCGCCGCGTTGGCGAATGTCGCGGTTCAGTCGTCGGCGCTTGCCGCCTTATTCATCGGCACCGGCAATACACTCGAAGCGGTGGTGGGAGCGTCGCTGATCCGGCGCTTCATCGGCGCTCCGCGGCGCTTCGAACACGGCGAGGACGTGTTCAAGTTTGTCGGATCGATCGCGATAGCTTCCATGATCGCGGCAACCATTGGGGTACTCTCGATCGTGGCGACCGGTGCGATTCCATGGGCCGATTTTCCCGGGCACTGGTGGACATGGTGGCAGGGCGACACGACGGGAATCATCATC
>VBDA01000526.1:3023-3898 GCA_005883655.1 Betaproteobacteria bacterium
TACTCCTCCTGAAGCGCGGCGGCTGTCCAGAAAGCTCGAGGCCACGGGATTCGCGCTGGGGCTTGCGCTCTCCGCTTATGCCGTTGTCGAAACCGATGTCATCGCGAGCACGCATGGCCCGTCGCCGGTGCTTTTATTTCTGAGCTTTCCGTTCATCATCTGGGCGGCGTTCAGGTTCGAAGAGCGCGAAACCGCTGCGACCATCGCAGCGTTGTGCGCGATAGCAATCGCGTCCACCATCATTGGCCGCGGCCCGCTTCCGTCCGACTCGATAAATACTTCGTTGCTGTTGCTGCTGGCGTTTATCGGTATCGCTGCGGTGACCGGCCTCGTCTTGAGCGCCGTAGTTTACGAGCGCCGCCGGGCGACGGACGCGCTCCGCCAGGCGCGCGATGGGCTTGCGCAACGGGTAGCCGAGCGCACGCGGGCGCTGGAAGAGGCGAATCAGGCGCTGCAGCACGATATTGCCGTGCGCTCGAAGCTGGAGGAGGAGTTCAAGCGCAGCGAGGAAAAGATCCGCCTCATGGTTGAAGGCATTCAGGACTACGCCATCTTCATGCTCGACCCGGATGGCAAGGTTGCGAGCTGGAACGCCGGCGCGGAAAAGATCAAGGGTTACAAAGCGGAGGAAATCATCGGTCATCATTTCTCCCGCTTTTATCCGCAGGAAGCCATCGACCGTAACTATCCGCAACACGAGCTCCAAATCGCTGCCAAGCATGGCCGATTCGAGGACGAAGGCTGGCGTCTGAGGAAGGACGGAACCGCTTTCTGGGCGAATGTGATCATTAGGGCGCTCTACGACGCCGAAGGCCGGTTGCGCGGCTTTGCCAAAGTCACGCGCGACATGACAGAGCGCAAACGGGTCGAAGCGC
>VBDA01000527.1 GCA_005883655.1 Betaproteobacteria bacterium
GTGGAATCGGTGCAGCCGCTCGCCGATGCCCGTGGGCACACGCTCGACGTGCGCCTCGCGGGCGATCCACTGCTGGTCGACGGCGATCTGGCTCGTCTTTCGCAGGTGGTATTGAACCTCCTCAATAATGCAGTCAAGTACACGCCGGATGGCGGCAGGATCGAAGTCCAAGTCGCGAGGGAGGCCGACTTGGCCGTCGTGCGTGTAAAGGATACGGGAATCGGCATGAGTGCCGACCTGATCTCCAGAGTGTTCGATCTCTTCGTTCAGGGCGAGCGC
>VBDA01000528.1:0-1335 GCA_005883655.1 Betaproteobacteria bacterium
CGTTGTGCTGATTGTCGCGGTCGCGATCGCGGTCCGGGCGATCGACGTCAACGATTTCATCGCGCCCATTCAACAGCGCGTCAAGGATGCCACGGGACGAGATCTGGTCATCCGCGGCGGCATCGATTTCAAACTTTCGCTGGAACCCGAGCTCTGGATCGATGACGTGAGCCTGAGCAACGCTGAATGGGGCAAGTCGGCGCAGATGCTAACCGCCAAACGTGTCGAGGCCCAGGTCAAGCTGCTGCCACTTCTCCAGCGCCGCTTCGAAATCGTGCGTTTCAAGCTCATCGATCCGGTCATCGCTCTGGAAACGGATGCCGGAGGTAAGGGCAACTGGGAGTTCTCCAGCGCCGGCGGCGGCGCAGCCACATCGCCGGCCAGCGGGTTTAATGCATTCACCAATCGGGCAAGACCACCACTATTGCCATCGATACGCTGTCGCTTCATGCACGCGATGCAGAGTCTCCGGTTAGCGCGCGCTTTCGCGGCACGATCGGCGACATCGCCGTCGCGATGGAAGGCGACTTGGGGCCGCTGCAGGCGTTGGCCCAGCGACGCTGGCCGTACCCCGTCAGCCTCAAAGGCGAAGTTAACGGCCAGTCGGCATCGATCACGACCAAAATGCGGGTCGAGGACCACACGGTCAATTTCGACGAGCTTCAGATCGGCACCGACCACGGCACCGTCAAGGGCCAGCTTGCGCTGACGCCGGGCAAGCCGCGTTCGACGCTAACGGTCAAACTCGCTGCTACGACGTTTGCATGGACCGACTTGCCGCTGGCGCGGAAGCTTGCAAGTGCCAAAGGCGCGGTGGCGCATGAAAGATTCGTGTTCAACGACGAGGCGCTCGACTTCGGAGCGCTGCAATCGACAGACGCCGACGGCGACGTGAGCATCGACACGCTGTTGCTGCCGGAGGGCCGGCGGCTGGAAAATGTTCGCGTCCAATTTGCCTTGCGCAACGGAAAGCTCGACGCACCGGTGCTGCAAGCGTCGGCGTTCGGCGGCACCGCGCGGGGGCGACTCTCGATCGACGCCGCGAAGGCGCACGATCCCGCGTTGACACTTTATCTCGAAGCCAAGGCCCTCGACCTTGGCGCGCTGCTCGCGATGTTCGGCGTCAAGCGCGAAGTGCGCGGCGGAAAGACCGAGGTGACACTTGCCATTTCCGCACACGGCGAGTCGGCGCGGCAGTGGACTCATGGAATGAACGGCACTGCGACGGTGGTTGTCGGCCCGGCGACGCTCGTCCACACCAAGCTGGATCTTGAATCACCGCTCAATCGCCTGGCCGACGCGGTAAACCCATTTCACAAGGTCGACCCGTCGACC
>VBDA01000528.1:1371-3895 GCA_005883655.1 Betaproteobacteria bacterium
AGGCTGCCGCTGAAAGACGGCATCGCACAGATCGATCGCAGCATCGCGCTTGAGACCAAAAAATTCGCGGCGTCGGTCAGCGGCACGCTGAATTTTCGGGAGGAAACGTTGGATCTGGCGATCAAACCGCAGATTCGCCAAGGCATTTCGATCGACGTTCCTCAAGTCGCCAGCCTGGTTCGTTTTCAGGGACCGTTCCGATCGCCCGCTGTCCGCATCGATGCGGTAGGGTCCGCCGCCGCCGCTGCCAAAATTGGTGCGGCGATCTATTCGGGAGGCTTGTCCATCGTCGGAGAATCGCTGCTGTCGGCCGCTACCCGCGGCGGACCGGGCCCTTGTCGGACAGCCTTGGGGCAGAGCGCCACGGCGCCCGCTCCGGCCGGGCACCCAAGCCCATCTTCCTCCTCCAAGACGCCCGAGCCGATCGGAAAAGCCTTGGGGCGAATTCTCGGCCGCTAGCCCGGCACGCATGGGGCGTGCACCGGTCGTCATGTGTGCGCTGCAACAGGGTGCGGATCTTCACATCGGCCGCCCGATGAGCGACTTATGCCGGAGCGGTAAGCATCGGCGTCTCTAGCAGCTTGATCGCCGTTTTCGCCACTTGCATGGTATCGAAATAAGCATAGCCCGCGACCGCCGCTGCGCCGACGATGGGTAACCAGCGACTGGCCGCCGTGCCGGCAACCCGCTGCGTGACATTGAGACCGACGGTAGTCAATACGCTGCGCATGGCACCGCCTGAAAGCTGGCGAATCACCAGCCGTTCCCCGGTACGCACGACGACGTCACGCGCCAGTTGTGTTGCCGCATGTCGAAAAAGGCAATACACCATGTGAGTGCGCGTGAGCTGTAACTCTCTTCCGAACAAGCCTGCGATATCGGCCACCAACTGCGCCTGGATGCGCCAGATCGCGATCAGGTCCGGAATCACGGTCAGCATGCCCAGGGCGCCGGGCGGCAATGCGAGCGTGCCTGACAAGGCCGCAGCGCGGCGCGCAGCCTTGCGCGCCAGCTTGCGCGCCGCGAGGGCGGGCTCCGGCACGGCGCGCTCGCGGCTTTCGGGCACGCGGGAGACGACGTTTTCGATCGCCTCGGCGATCGTTTCGGTAACGGATTGAACGGTGATCGATGATGCCGTCATGGTACGACCTCGGACTCGGACAACTTGAGGGCGTTTAGCAAAGCCGCGATTCACGCGCGGCGGAACCGGCATTGTACAATCCTTGACGGAACAGCTCGGGAAAGTGCGATGTCGCAGATACTGCCGTATGCGATTCTGTCGCCGGCTTATGTGGAATACGATCCTGCGACACCGGCGGTGGCGCAGCACGTCGTCGCCCTGATCGAGGCGGCGGCGCCATGGGCGAAGGCCGAGCACATTGGCAGTACCGCGATACCCGGATGCGCGGGCAAGGGAATCGTCGACCTTGTCGCCTTGTATCCTCGCGGCAGGTTGGAGGACACGCGGCGCGCGGTCGATCGCCTCGGCTTCCAGCACCAACGCGCCGGACACGAGTTCCCGGAGGATCGTCCCATGCGCGTTGGCGCAATCGAGTACCGGGGACAAATCTACCGGCTGCATGTGCACATCGTCGCCGCGGACTCGGCGGAGGCAAAAGCGCTTTATCGGTTCCGGGATGTCTTGCGCATTGACGGACAATTGCGCGATGCGTATCAGGCGAAAAAGCGCGCGATTCTCGAGTCCGGAACCAGCGATCCTGCTGGATACACCCACGCCAAAGGTGAGTTCATCAACGCGGTCATCGGCAGCAGCGCGCCGTAGCGATTCAGGGCAAGGAACGAAGACGCTAGTGAACGGCACGGCACTCCGGCGTAAATGGTGGGTGTGATGCGGGCTTTCGGATTCGCAGGCTGGTCGGGCAGCGGCAAGACGACGCTCGTCGAGCGGCTCATACCCCAGCTGCGCGCCAAGGGCCTGGTGGTCTCGCTGGTAAAACACGCGCACCATGAGTTCGACATCGACCAGGCTGGCAAGGATTCGCATCGTCATCGCGAAGCGGGCTGCCAGGAGGTACTGGTCACCTCCGCCGTGCGCTGGGCGCTGATGCACGAGCTGCGCGGCGCGTCTGAGCTTTCGCTCGATGCGGCGCTGGCGCGCCTCTCACCTTGCGATCTGGTGCTGGTCGAAGGCTTCAAGAGTGCCGCGATCCCGAAACTCGAGGTCTACCGCGCCAGCGTCGGCAAGTCGATGCTGCATCCCCGCGACAAGAATATCGTCGCCGTGGCCACGGACGGACCGCTTACCACGACGCTACCCCTCTTCGATCTGGGCGACGTCGTGCCGATCGCCGCGTTCATCATTGCTCACGCGGAGTCGCGCGGTGCTGTGTAGCACACTTTAGCCACCGCAGGCTTGCTGCGCGCCGCAGCAGGAACTCTGAAGGCTGAATCGTCTCCAAGCTGGGCTCGATAGCCGTTCAAGGCGCCTGCGCGCGCCCCTGCAACACGTGGCATACCGGTCGCCGAATGCGTCCTTGCAACACCCCAGCGCGCCGGTCGTCGG
>VBDA01000147.1:0-24114 GCA_005883655.1 Betaproteobacteria bacterium
TTCCTATGCGGAATCGGTTCAGGTCTTCACCAACAACATTCCACAGCGCGACGGTGGAACCCATCTGACGGGCCTGCGTCAGGCAATGACTCGAACCTTGAACAGTTACATAGAAAAGGAGGAGCTCGCCAAAAAGGCCAAGGTCGAGACGACCGGTGACGATATGCGCGAGGGGCTGACGTGCGTGTTGTCGATCAAGGTGCCGGAACCGAAATTTTCGTCGCAGACCAAGGACAAGCTCGTCTCCTCCGAGGTGCAACCCATCGTGCAGGACGTGGTCAGCAGCAAGCTAAACGAATTTCTGCTCGAGAATCCGGCCGACGCGCGCATTATCTGCGCCAAGATCGTCGATGCGGCACGGGCCCGCGAGGCCGCGCGGAAGGCGCGCGAGCTCACACGCCGCAAGGGGGTGCTCGACGGCATGGGCTTGCCGGGCAAGCTCGCCGATTGTCAGGAGCGCGACCCAGCCCTGTGCGAGTTGTACCTCGTCGAGGGCGATTCGGCGGGCGGATCGGCCAAGCAGGGGCGCGACCGCAAGTTCCAGGCGATCCTTCCGCTGCGCGGCAAGATCTTGAACGTCGAGCGCGCCAGGTTCGACAAACTGATCAGCTCGCAGGAAATCGTCACCTTGATCACTGCGTTGGGAACGGGATTCGGCAAGGACGAGTACAACATCGACAAGCTGCGTTATCACCGCATCATCATCATGACCGACGCCGACGTCGACGGCTCGCACATCCGCACTCTCCTGCTGACTTTTTTTTACCGCCAGATGACGGACTTGGTGGAGCGCGGACACATCTATATCGCGCAACCGCCGCTTTACAAGGTCAAGCAGGGCAAGGAAGAATCGTATCTGAAGGACGATCACGACTTGAAGCAGCATCTGCTTAAGGTCGCTTTGAAGGGCGCCGAGCTCATTCCCGGCGCCGGCCAACCGGCACTGTCCATCGAGGCGCTCGAGAATGTCGCGCGGCAGTATCTCCTCGCGGAGGCCGTTATCGACCGCGTATCACGCCTGATCGATCCTGCGGCCTTGCATGCGTTGCTGACCGGCGTGAGTCTCGAGCTCGCGGACCCCGTGGCCGCGGCGCAAAGCGCGGCCGCGCTTCAGGCCGCAATCGCCGACCCGGAGGTCAGCGTCCAGGCCCGTTACGACGGCGAAGCGGAGCTCCACCGCTTGGTGATCGTCCGCACGCGGCACGGCACGCCCCACGCAACGGGACTCGACGCTGACTTCCTGGGCAGCGGCGATTACGCACAGATCAAGACCGCCAGCGAGGTGCTTCAAGGCCTGATTCACGCCGGGGCGACTGTGCGCCGAGGTGAAAAGAGTGCGGCGGCACGAACCTTCAAGGAGGCGCTGGATTGGCTGCTCGCCGAGGCGCGCGGCGCCATTTCGATTCAGCGCTACAAAGGCCTGGGCGAGATGAATCCGGAGCAGCTCTGGGAAACCACGATGGACCCGAAGGCGCGCCGGCTCCTTCGGATTCAGATCGAGGACGGAATCGCGTCGGACGAGATATTCACCACCTTGATGGGCGAGGAAGTCGAGCCGCGCCGCGAGTTCATCGAAACCAATGCACTGGGCGTGCGCAACCTGGATGTTTAGCTTAGGTCGGCACTAAGCGCCGCGCTTGCCGGTCGCTGCCTTCGCGGGCGGGTTCGCTGCCGTTGGCTTCCCGGCGGCTTTCTTCCTCTTCGTCGGCTTCCGTGCCTTTGTGGTTTTCGCCTTCGGTGACGTTGTGATTGCCACCTTCGGAGACCCTGTGGTTGCCGCCTTCGGCGCCTTGATTGCGCGCCTAGTGCCCGCCGCCTTGCCTCCTAATTTGCCCGATTTGGCGTCAAGCAGCGCGACGGCGTCCGCCAAGGTCAGCGAATCCATCCCGTCCTTGTCTGGCAAGGTGGCATTGACGGTGCCATGTTTTACGTAGGGGCCGAAGCGTCCCGCATGCAGCTCGACCGGCCGCTTGTCCTTGGGATGAGCGCCGAGCACCCGCAACGCGGTGCCGCTGCCCGTGCCGCGGCCACCGCGCCCTCTGGCGCCGTCCTTGGCCTGAAACTCGAAGCCGATCTTGCCGTCGTCCTGCCTTACCAGGAACGCGGCAAACGGGCGGCGTGTTCGCGACGACACGAATTGCAGCAACTCCGTCTTGCCGGTCGCAAGCAGCTTTTGCATCTGCGCGCGCTCGATGGGGCGCTGCAATATCACGCGCCCGGAACGGAAATCGCAGGTCTTCTCGGGGCCGACTGCCTTTTCGCAAACATAGGCGGCAGGCAGCTCGAAAACCGCATTCCCGCATTTCGGACAGGGGCCGAGCGATTCCTGGCCGCTGAAATCCGGCGCGACGGCGTCGCTTCCGTCGCCGGAGCCGTCGCCAAAATCGAATTGAACTTCGTTGGCCTCGCTGAGCTTCAGCTTTGCCGCGAACGGACGGCCCAGCTTGCTTCGGAAGCCTTCCAGCGGTCCCACTTCGCGCGTCGAAAGCAGTGTCTCGGCCTCTGCCGCGTCGAGTTGGCGGCCGGCAACGATTTTCCAGATTCCAAAATCGCACGACTGGCACTGGAACTTCTTGTAGTTCTCGTGCACTTCGCCGCCGCATTTAGGGCAGCGGACGCTCAAGGTCGCAAAGTCTCCCGGAATGGTGTCGCTTTCGTAATTCTTTGCCTGACCGACGAGGTGCCGGGTCATCTTGATGATTTCACGCATGAACTGCTCGCGTTTGAGCTTGCCATGCTCCATCTGCGAGAGTTTGAATTCCCATTCCGCTGTCAATTCCGGCGAGAAGAGCTCGGGAATGCCGAGGCCGTGTAACAACGTCATCAGCGAGAACGCTTTCGCCGTGGGCTGAAGCTCGCGCCCTTCGCGCAGGACATATTTCTCGAGGATCAGTCCTTCGATGATCTGCGCCCGCGTCGCGGGTGTGCCGAGACCCTTTTCGCGCATCGCCTCGCGCAGCTCGTCGTCATCGATCAGCTTTCCGGCGCCTTCCATGGCCGACAGCAGGGTCGCTTCGGTCAGGCGCGCGGGAGGCTTGGTCTGATTGGCTACGATCCGGATTTCCTGGGTCACGACCGTTTCGTTTGCTTTTACGGCGGCAAGCGTCGCATCACTGTCGACTTGCGCCTCCTTGCCATAGACCGTCAGCCAGCCAGGCGAGGTCAGCACTTTGCCCTCGGTCTTGAAAGGCTCGCCGGCAACGCGTGTAATGCGCGTCGTCAGCAGATATTCCGCGGGAGGATAGAAAACCGCCAGGAATCGCTTGACGACCAGATCGTAGAGCTTGGCCTCGAGTTCGTTGAGGGTTTTCGGATGCTGCAGCGTGGGAATGATCGCGAAATGGTCGGAGATTTTGCTGTTGTCGAAGATCCGCTTATTGGGCCGGACCCATTTTGCCTTCAGCACCTGGCCGGCGAAGACGGCGTAAGCGTTCGATTCGCGCAACGATTCAAGCGTGTCCTTGACGGTCCCGAGATAATCTTCCGGCAGCGCGCGCGCATCCGTGCGGGGATAGGTCAGCACCTTGTGTTTCTCATAGAGAGCTTGTGCAAGCGACAAGGTCGTGCGCGCGGACAGGCCGAATCGGCCATTGGCTTCGCGCTGCAGGCTGGTCAGGTCATAGAGCAACGGGGACACCTGCGTCGAGGGCTTGGTCTCTTCGGTGACGGTTCCCGGCTGTCCTTCACACTTGGCGGCGACAGCAGCGGCGGCCGCCTCGTCCCAGACTCTTTCGGAGCGGGCATCGGGATCGTCGTCGGATTTCTTGAAGGCCTCGTCGAACCAGCGGCCGTTGTACTCGCCACCCGCGGCGCGAAACGTTCCGTGCACTTCCCAGTAGCCACGGGCGCGAAATGCGCGGATCTGCTCCTCGCGCTCGACCAAGATGGCGAGCGTCGGTGTCTGAACACGGCCGACCGTCGTGAGCTGGAAGCCGCCCGACTTCGAGTTGAACGCGGTCATGGCCCGTGTGCCATTGATGCCGACCAGCCAGTCGGATTCAGACCGGCACACCGCGGCATCGGCGAGCGGACGCATCGTCTCGTCCGCGCGCAACTGACCGAATGCATCCCGGATCGAGCCCTGAGTCATCGACTGCAACCACAACCGCTTGATCGGCTTTGTGGTCTTGGCGTACTGCGCGATATTGCGGAAGATCAACTCACCTTCCCGGCCCGCATCGCAGGCGTTGACCAGCGCGGTCACATCCTTGCGCTTCAGCAACTTCAGCAGCAATCGCAGACGGGACTCTGCCTTTTCGATTGGCTTGAGCGCGAACTTCGACGGTATCGCGGGCAAGTGCGCGAACGTCCACTTGCCGCGCTTGACCTCCTCTTCCTCGGGCATCCCGAGTTCGAGCAGATGGCCGATCGCCGACGACAGCACGTACCGATCGCTTTCGAAATAGTCGGCGTGGCGCGCAAAGCCGCCCAGCGCACGCGCGATATCCGCGGCAACGGAAGGCTTCTCGGCGATGATCAGGCTCTTCGCCATCGGGGCATTACGGGCTCAGTGGGCAAACGAGGGGCAGATAATAGCAAGGCCCGCCTCAAGGATAAGGCAGGTCTGGCCCTAGATGGGGACGCATCGGCTTAACGCACGCGCTGGAATGCGCCGCCCGGAAGCGCTGTGACGCGTCCGGAGAGCTCCAACTCGACCAGCGCGACGGATACTGCCCCGGCAGCGAGGCCGGTTCGCGCTGTCAGCGCATCAACGCCTGCAGGATCATGTCCGAGCGCCTTGAACACCCGTCCTGCGTCGGCTTGCATCTCCGGGGCGGCCACCTCCATTTGGGCGCCTTCCGTGGGTGCGGCGCCCCCAAGCTCCTCGATCACGTCACGCGCGGTCTCAACCAGCTTGGCACCTTCTTTGATCAGGCGATGGCTGCCTTTGGAGAAAGGCGAATGAATCGAACCCGGAATGGCGAATACCTCGCGACCCTGCTCGGCGGCAAATCGCGCGGTAATGAGCGAGCCGCTGGCGAGCGTTGCCTCGACGACCAGAACGCCCCGGGAGAGGCCGCTCAACAGACGGTTACGGCGAGGAAAGTTGGCGGGCAACGGTGGTGTGCCGAGGGGAAACTCCGACAGCAACCCGCCGTCTGCAGCGAGGCGACGGCCAAGGCCGCTGTTTGCCGACGGGTAGCTCCGATCCGGGCCTGTCCCTATCACCGCGATACTGCTCCCACCCGCGCTCAAGCCCCCTCGATGCGCGGCGGTATCGATCCCTAAGGCAAGGCCGCTGACGATGGTGAATCCTGCGCCGGAGAGCGTGGCCGCAAACGCCTCCGCATTGTCCATTCCCTGCGGCGTCGCGTTCCGGCTGCCGACGATCGCAATCGATGGCCGGTTGAGAAGCTCGCGCCGGCCACGGTAGTAGAACGCCGGCGGAGGGTCGCTTATAGTCAGTAACGCGCGCGGATAGTCGGCGTCGTCCCACGTGATGAGAGCGTGTCCGGGCTCGGCAATCCAGGAAAGCGTTCGTTCGAGGAGTGCCGGATCGGGACCGCTTTCGATGACCGACGCGAGCTCGGTGGGCACTAGCTTGGCGAGATTGGCGCGAGAGGCGCCTCGTACCTCTTCGGGTCCGCCGAGGGCTTTGAGCAAGCCCGCAAGGATGCGGGGCGACAGGCCCGGCAGAAGCTGCAGCGACGCCCATGCCTCGACGCGGGCGTCGATCTCCATCGGTCGATCTCCTCCGAAGAGCTGAGGTTTAGGGCTTGCGCAGGAGGTCGCCGATGACGACCGGCTCGGCCGCGTTCAGCACCAGCGCGTACGCGACCTTGTCGAATGTCCGGAACACGAATAGTAGTCCGGAACGTTCGGGCGGGACGTTGAGGTAGCGCGTCGGCGGGACGATGGCCCGGGTCTGATCGACGAACCTGGCGAGGATGTCAGGGCCTTCGTAGGGTCGCGGATCGGCGATGACCGGCGTGGGGTGATAGATCGCCAGCACGTGGCCGACCTCGATACCGTCGCGCGTTCCTCGGTCGAGCGTGATGATGGATCCACGGCCGCCTTCGGCGCTGTTGTTCCCAAGGGAAATGATGCGGCCGTCGACGACCTTGTCCGGGGCATGAGGCACATAACTCACCAGTTCCTCCCGCGGAGCGGGCAGGAGTAGATCGTTAAGCAGAATCTCCTCGCGCGCCGTGGTGATCTCCATCCGGGCGAGTTCGCCGAAGCGATCGACGCGGGCGGTGCCCAGATAACGCATTTCGTAGCCCAGCGTTTCGTCGCTGTCAAATGAGTGCAGTATCTTGCCCGGGCGATAGATGTACCACTGCGTTCCAGACTTCTCGTCGACGTTGATCGCGTAGACGAAGTCACCGACGCCGCGCACGACGCGATTGTCGCGGGAAGCGATGATCCTGGCCGCGCCCGGAATGCTGCCACCATCGGTAACGATGGGCAGGGATAGGAATGGAGCGAGATCTCCCGGGGGGATGCTGGAAATCGCTTCGCCCTCCAGACTGTCCACGCGTATCGAAGGTGACAAGCGTACGTCCGGCCGCGGGCCGGCATTGCGCTGTGCGAGGGAAAGACGCCATTCGCCGTTGACCTTGTCCAGCGCGATGACGTCACCGGGATAGATCAAATGCGGATTCCTGATCTGGTCGCGATTCATCTGCCAAATCTCGGGCCAACGCCAGGGCTGCTTCAGAAACTTTCCGGAAATGCCCCACAGCGTGTCGCCCTTTTGCACGGTGTAGCGGTCGGGCGGGTTTTCCTGAAGCTGCAGATCCTGCGCCCGGGCGACCGAAGAACAGAGCAGAAACGGCAGCGCGCACGCGGAAAACAGCAGGGGCGCTATAATAGACTTTAGGCGCATGAGGCCTCTCCAAAAGGCGGCATCGGGTAGACTTGCAAACGTCCTAAACCGCCGCAAAATAAGGGTTTAGGATTGATTCTGCATCCCGAATGGGTATTTTGCAAGCATTTATGGTTCTGGACATCCTTGAGTATCCCGATTCCCGGCTCAGAAAGGTCGCCTCGCCGGTCGCTGCGGTCACCGCGGACGTCCGCAAACTCGTCGCCGACTTGGCAGAGACCATGTACAGCGCACCTGGCGTAGGACTGGCAGCCACTCAGGTCAACGTGCACAAGCGGGTGCTGGTGATCGATGTCAGCGAAGCGCGCAACGAGCTTCGAGTTTTCATCAATCCTGAGATCGTGGCGGCGGAGGGCGAGGCCGAGTGCGAAGAGGGCTGCCTTTCGGTGCCCGGGTATTACGACAAAGTCATCAGGGCAGCCAAAATCACGGTCCGCGCACAAAACGAGCACGCAGAAGTGTTCGAGTTGTCGACTGACGGCATGCTCGCGGTGTGTATCCAGCATGAGATGGATCATTTGATAGGCAAGGTCTTTGTCGATTATCTGTCGCCGCTGAAGCGGGCACGCCTTAGGGCGCGGCTCCGAAAAAAACAGCGGCTCGCCGGCTGATTCTCTGCTTCTGCCGCCGCCTCGGTTGCCGATCCAAGCTATCTAGCTCAGTCTCCGACTCAGCTTCCAGCTCAGTTCCGGACTCCGCTTCCAACTCAATTTCCATTCAGTTCCAGGACCGTTTCAGCCTTGGCAGCCGCTTTGCGAGTCGGGTTCGCCGGCACGCCGCCGTTTGCCGCATCGGCTCTGGCAGCGATTCTTGACGCCGGATTCCTGGTCGTCGCGGTCCTGACCCGGCCCGACCGGCCCCAAGGGCGTGGTCTCAAGCTCGTCCCCAGCGCGGTCAAGACGCTTGCACTCGAGCGCGGATTGGCGCCGTTTCAACCGGCGACGCTCAACGACCGAGCCGCCCAAGCGGAGCTTGCCGGCGCCGCGCTCGATGTGCTCGTGGTTGCGGCCTACGGATTGATCCTGCCACAAGGGCTCCTCGAGACTCCGCGGCACGGCTGCATCAACGTCCACGCCTCACTCTTGCCGCGCTGGCGAGGCGCGGCGCCGGTCCAGCGTGCCCTGCTCGCGGGAGACGCGCAGACAGGAATCAGCATCATGCAGATGGATGCCGGGCTCGACACCGGTGGGATCATCTCCGCGCGCGCGGTATCCATCGAACCAAGGGATACCGCGGCAATGCTCACTGACAGGCTTGCGGCTATTGGCGGGGAAGCTATCGTCGAAACACTCAACCGCCTCGAGCGCGACGGCCATGTCGAGGCTTTCCCGCAGCAGAAGGATGGTGCGAGCTATGCCCGCAAGATCTCCCGCGATGACGCGGCGATCGATTGGCGAGCTCCTGCGCTCGACATCGATCGCCAGGTGAGGGCCCTTAACCCCTTCCCGGGCGCTCTTACTTCGCTGGCCGGGGTGCCGATCAAGATCTGGGCCGCGGAGCCGGCTTCGGGCGATTTCGGCGTCGCGGGAACCGTCGTACGGGCGGACCGCGATGGTCTGGTCATAGCTTGCGGTGAAGGGGCCCTTGCCGTGCTCGAATTGCAGCGCGCCGGTGGCAGACGGCTTGCCGCGGCGGATTTCTTGTCGGGTAAACCGATCGAGACCGGCAGCCGCGCAGGCCCGGCTGCCGTGAACTAAGGGCCAACCGGGCGGGGGCGCCTCGCGAAGGACCGGCCGGCCGGCTTTGGCGACCATCCGCCGTTGAATCATTATCTATCCGCTACGACTCAATCGAGGCGCGCGACGGTTGATAGAGAGGCCACGATGTTCGGCAACTGGTTCAAAACGAGTTTGTTGATGGCTGCGATCATGGCCTTGTTCGGCGTGGTTGGGGCGGTGCTCGGCGGAGGGCAGGGAATGCTGCTGGCGCTGGCGTTCGGACTGGCCGTCAACCTGTGGGCGTACTGGTTCTCGGACACCATGGTGCTCAAGCTGTACAACGCACGCGAGGTCGACGCGACGTCGGCGCCGCAGCTGTATGCCACGGTCAAGGACCTTGCCGGTCGTGCCGGATTGCCGATGCCGCGGGTGTACCTGATCGACGAAGCGCAGCCCAACGCGTTCGCGACCGGACGCAGCCCGGAGCACGCGGCACTCGCCGCGACGACGGGCATCCTGCAACTGCTGACCGCGCGGGAGTTGCGCGGCGTGCTGGGACATGAGCTCGCACACGTGCGAAACCGCGACATACTCACGTCCACTATTACTGCATCCATCGCCGGCGCGATCTCGACGCTGGCGCACTTCGGAATGTTTTTCGGGCGCAGCGATGACGACCATCGCAATCCGGTGCTGGCGATCCTCGTGCTGATCCTGGCGCCGATCGCGGCACTGCTGATTCAGCTTGCAATTTCGCGCGGCCGTGAATACGAGGCCGATCGCACCGGCTCGGAAATCTCTGGCGATCCACGGGCTCTTGCCGACGCGCTCGCGAAAATCGATCGCTATGCCAAGGGCCTGCCGCTGGAAACCGCCGAAGCGCATCCGGCGACTGCCCAAATGATGATCATCAATCCGTTGCACGGTGGCGGCATCGCGGGACTTTTCAGTACTCATCCGCCGACCGAGGAGCGTATCCACCGCCTGCTTGCGCTGGCCCGGTAGCGACGCGGTTCCTGCCTCGATGGAGCAGGCGCAACGCATCGCGGCGAAGGCGGTGCGCAGGGTCCTCGCCGGCGTCGCGCTGGGGGGTGCACTCGAGGACGCGGGCGCATCGCAATCGGGAGAACGTGCGCTCGCCACCGACCTCGCGTACGGCACGCTTCGCTTTCTTGGGCAGGTCCGCTCGGCCGTACGGATCCTTGCGGAGCGCCCGCTCACCGATCAGAACGTCGAGGCGCTTCTGTGGGTGGCTTTCTACCAGCTGATCCACACGACGGCGCCAGCCCATGCCGTGGTCGACAGCGCTGTGCGGGTGACGGGTCAGCTGCAGCGCACGTCCGCCAAGGGACTCACCAACGCCATCCTGCGTACGTTTCTGCGTCGCCGCCAAAGCGTTCTCGGCGATATCGCGCAAGATGCGGAAGGACGCTATTCGTATCAGCGATGGTGGATCGATCTCGTATGCGCGGAGTATGCGGACAGCGCACCGGAAATTCTCGATGCCGGAAACGCCAGGCCGCCGCTGACGTTGCGCGTGAATTGCCGCGAAACATCGCGCGACGAGTATCTCGACGCCTTGAGACTGGCGAACGTCGCCGCAAATCCCGTCGGCGTCTCCGGGGTGATCGTTGCCGAACCCCGTCGCGTCGAAGATCTGCCCGGCTATGCCGAAGGCTGGTTCTCGGTGCAGGATGCCGGAGCGCAGCTTGCCGCGCCGCTCCTGGATGCGCATGACGGAATGCGAGTGCTCGATGCCTGCTCCGCACCCGGCGGCAAGACAACTCATCTCGCGGAGCTTGCGAAACTCGAACTGATTGCACTCGACAATGACGAAGGCCGGCTCGAGCGAGTGGCCCGCAATCTCTCGCGGCTGCGCTTGACGGCGAAGCTGCAAGTCGCCGACGCAGCCGACACCGGCGCGTGGTGGGACCGGACCGCGTTCGATCGTATATTGCTCGATGTGCCCTGCACCGCTTCGGGCGTCGTCCGCCGTCATCCCGATGGAAAGTGGCTGCGGCGCGAAAGCGATGTTCGCGGATTCGCCGCACAGCAGCAGCGCTTGCTGCATGCGCTGTGGCCCTGCTTGAAGTCAGGCGGCAAGCTGCTATACGTGACGTGCTCGATCTTTGGTGCGGAGAACGATGGGCAGATCGAACCGTTTCTGGTTGCGCGCCGCGACGCTTCGCGGGCGCAATTTGCGCTCTCGGCCGAAGTAGGCGCCGCCGGTGGACAACTCTTGCCAGCCGGGGCCGGCGCAGCGCACAATCACGACGGGTTTTTCTACGCCCTCCTCCAGAAAATCTGATCGCTTCCGAAAGAGACTGTGCGCGGCACGACGCCGCTCGCGGCATGTCGCCAATGTCCCGTCTTGTTTTCGGCCTTTTCTGCGCGGCTCTGTCGCTGCTGCCGCCGCTCCTGGCACCGGTTCGCGCCGACACGATCGGAGTGCAGTCGGCCGAACTGGTGCCTGACGACGATGATTACGTTCTCACCGCACAGTTCGATGTTGCCTTCAATCCGACGCTGGAAGAGGCGCTGCAGAATGGCGTGTCGCTCTATTTCGTTCTGGAGTTCGAGCTTGGACGGCCGCGCTGGTATTGGCTCGACGAGAAGGTCGCGCAACTGACGGTCCAATATCGATTGACCTATTCGCCGTTGACGCGTCAATACCGCCTGACCACGGGACTCTTGGGTCAACAGCTCGAATCCCTCGATGAGGTGCAACGCCTGCTATCGCGCGTCGTCGCTCGGCCCGTGGTCCGGAAGGATGCGCTGGTCAAGGGCGCGCGATACGACGCCGCGGTTCGCTTGCGCCTCGACGCGTCACAGCTACCCAAGCCATTTCAGATCAATGCGCTCGCGTCGCGCGATTGGTCGTTGCAATCGGAATGGTATCGCTGGAGCTTCGTCCCGTGAACAGGGTGCTCGCGCCGCATCGTATCCGTTACGTCGTCCTGGGCTGCGCCGTTCTGGGCACGGTGTTCCTGTTTCTGCTCGCCACCGCCAGCGCCAACACGTCCTTGTTTGCCGGGAATTACACCTTGCTCGTGGTTCTCAACCTCACCCTGGTCGCCGTGCTCATGGCGCTGGTCGCTTATCAGCTCTGGCGCCTGCGCAAGAATCTCAAAGCGGGCGTCTTCGGATCGCGCCTGGCGGTCCGGCTGGTGCTGCTGTTCGCGCTCGTCGCCGTGTTGCCCGGTGCGCTGCTTTACGGCGTGTCGATACAGTTTCTCGGCAAGAGCATCGAGTCGTGGTTCGACGTGCGCGTCGATCGCGCGCTGGAAGGCGGGCTCAATCTAGGCCGCAATGCGCTCGAATATCTGCTGAAGGAGACCAGTAACAAGGCAACGCAGCTCGCGCTGACGATCGAGGAAAACGAGCGTGGTGGATTGGCGTCCAGCCTCAATCGCGCAAGCGAGCAAGCGGGCATCTATGAGGCCGCGCTGTTCTCTTCCACGGGTGGCGTGCTCGCCGTTGGCGGTATTTCGGGGTCGATGGCCACACCGGAGCCCCCGCCGCCGCAAGCCTTGCAGCGCGCGCGCGTGCAGAAGACGTTCGCCGCCATCGAGGAGGCTCCTGACCAAGTTCTGCTCCGGGTCGTGGTACCGGTCAACAGCTCGGACCCCAACGCGCCGTTACGTGTACTCCAGGTGGTTGAGCCGGTACCGAGGCAACTGCAGGAGGATGCCAAGAAGGTTCAGGCCGGATATCGGGATTACCAGGAGATTTCGTATTCCCGCGTCGCTTTGAAACGTTTGTATGCCATGACGCTCACGCTGACGCTGCTGCTGGCTCTTTTCTCGGCGCTTGGGCTCGCCGTCGTCCTATCCGAGCAGTTCAGTCAGCCGCTGGGGTTGCTCGCCGAAGGTACGCGAGCAGTCGCACAGGGAGACTTCAGCCGCCGTCATCCGGTCCAAAGCCGCGATGAGCTCGGCGTGCTTACGGAATCGTTCAACACCATGACGGCGCAGCTTGCCGAAGCGAAACAAAAGGGCGAGGAAAGCCATCGCGCCGTCGAGACGACGAGAGCCTATCTCGAAAGCATCCTGGCCAATCTTTCGGCGGGAGTGTTGGCTTTCGATAACGCATTCCGGCTGCGAACGGCGAACCCGAGCGCGGCTGTGATCCTGCAGCAGCCACTGGCTGACCTGATCGACGTTCCCTTGGCCGATTGGGGTCGGCGGATGCCGGCTCTCGGCACCTTTGCGAGCCTTGTTGCGGAAGGCTTTCGCACCGGCCGCGACGGACAGTGGCAACGCCAGGCCCAACTCGCGGTGTCAAATCACACACGAGCGCTGCTCATGCGTGGCTCCGGGCTTCCGGGCGAACCGGCGCCGGGTTGCGTGGTGGTGTTCGACGACGTGACCGAGTTGGCGGACGCGCAGCGGGATGCCGCATGGGCGGAGGTCGCGAGGCGACTTGCTCACGAAATCAAGAATCCATTGACGCCGATCCAGCTTTCCGCCGAGCGGCTCGCCGTCAAGCTCAGCGGCAAGCTGGACACGCCCGATGAAGAGACGCTGCTGCGCGGGACCCAGACAATCGTGGCGCAAGTGGCAGCGATGAAGCACATGGTTGACGATTTCGCCATCTACGCCAGGCAGCCTCGACCCGGTCGAATGCAGCCCGTCGACATCAACGCGCTCTTGCTCGATGTGCTCGGGTTGTACGAGAATCTCCGCCCTCACGTTTCGCTCAAGCTTGTCGACGACAATCCGATCATTCAAGGTGAGCCAACGCGATTGCGTCAGGTATTTCACAATTTGCTGCAGAACGCGGTCGATGCTCAGGCAGACTCCCCTACTCCCGCGTACGATATCGCGGTCGAGATCCGCGGTAGCGAACTTGCGCTCTCGATTGGCGATCGCGGCAGCGGATTCCCGAAAGACATGATTCGTCGGGCGTTCGAACCTTACGTCACAACCAAAGCCAAAGGCACAGGCCTTGGTCTTGCCATTGTCAAGAAGATCGTTGAAGAGCACCACGGCCGCGTCACCGTCGAGAACCGTCCGCAAAATGGAGCGCTGGTGACGCTCTATTTCCCGCTTGAAGGAATCACGAATTGATAGCGCAGCCGAAAGAAATCCTGATAGTCGATGACGAAGTCGGTATCCGTGACTTGCTGTCTGAAATTTTGCGAGACGAAGGCTACCAGGTTAGCGTGGCAGAAAATGCCGGCCAAGCCCGGGACTATCGCGCGACAGCGCAGCCATCCCTCGTCTTGCTCGACATCTGGATGCCCGACACCGACGGCGTGACGCTGCTGCGCGAATGGGCGGCGAATGGACAGCTGACGATGCCGGTGGTCATCATGTCCGGTCACGGCACCATCGAAACGGCGGTTGAGGCGACCAAGATCGGCGCGTTCGATTTTCTGGAAAAGCCGATCGGTTTGCAAAAACTCTTGTCGACGGTGACTCGCGCGCTCAAGGCCGCGGCCGGGCAGGTTCCGCGGCGCGTATCTCTGGTGGCTCTTGGCACCAGCGCTCCAGTGATAGAGGTCGAGCGTGCGATCGAGCAGCTTTTGCGGGTCAACCGGCCGGTGCTGGTCGTGGGCGAGCCCGGCACCGGGCACGAGATCGTGGCGCGGGCCATGCACACGCCCGACACGCCGTTCGTCACCCTTGCCACCGGTGGCCGCCTGGCGACGAATCCACTGCCGCTTCTCGAGGAAGCGCGCGACGGCACACTTTACTGCGCCGAGATCGGCGGCTATACCAAGGCGGAGCAGAAAGGCCTCTCGTTTCTGCTGCCCAAGCTCGAAAAGCACAACACCGTGCTGGTTTGTACTAGCAGCGAGCAGCTGGGTAATCTCGCCGCCGAAGGGCGGTTCGACGCCGGTCTGCTCGCAAGTCTTTCGGTCGGGGCAGTCATGCTTCCGCCGCTCCGGCAGAGACGCGAGGATCTGCCCGCGTTAATCGACCGATTCTGGCGCGACATTACGTCGAGTCAGCGAACGGTCGGTAAATTGCACGCGGCCGCGGTGACCGCGCTTTCGGCGGCTTACTGGCCCGGAAATCTCGACCATCTTCACAACGTCATGGCCAATCTCGCGCTTACCGTCGAAAGCGAGATCACCACGGAGCACGTGCGGCGGCTGCTTGGCGAGACCGCCCCGCCGCCGGCTTCGGCGATCTCGCCTGAGGTTACCGCGCGGTTTTTCGAGTTGCCTCTGCGTGAGGCGCGCGAAGCCTTCGAAAGAATCTACTTCGAACACCTGCTGGGGAAAGAGCAAAGCAACATGAGCCGCGTCGCCGAGCGTGGCTCAGACGAGGGAGCATGCTGAACTTACCCGGCGCAGTCGCGCCGGACGTGGCGCCGCTCATGCGCAAGCCTCTCGCGCCGCTCGTCCGAAAGCCCCTCGGGCCGCTCGTCATCGGAGCGATCGGGATCGTTTTCGGCGACATCGGCACCAGCCCGCTGTATACGCTTCGCGCGTGTTTCACCGGTCCGCATGGGTTGCCGCTGACGCCGGACAATGTGCTCGGGATTTTGTCGGTGGTGTTCTGGGCCATCATGATCGTGGTGACGCTCAAGTATGTGACGCTGATCATGCGCGCCGACAATCGGGGAGAGGGCGGGATCATGGCGCTGACCGCGCTGGCTTCGCGAGGTCTCGAAAACAGCCGCATACGGTGGTGGGTGGTCGGACTCGGTATTTTCGGCGCCGCGATGTTCTACGGCGACGGCATGATCACGCCGGCGATCTCGGTGCTCTCCGCGGTCGAAGGACTCGAGATCAACGCGCCGATGCTGACACACTATGTCGTGCCGCTCACGCTGGTAATACTGATCGGATTATTCTCGATCCAGCGTCACGGAACGGCGAGGGTCGGCGTGTTCTTCGGACCGGTGATGTGTCTCTGGTTCGTTACGATCGCGGTGCTGGGGGGAATTGAAATCGCAACAGCGCCTGCCGTGCTGGTGGCGCTCAATCCTGCATACGCCATAGGATTTCTCGTCGGCAGCCCGATCGCCGCATTTCTGGCGCTGGGCGCGGTGGTGCTGGCGGTTACCGGCACCGAAGCGCTTTACGCGGACATGGGGCACTTCGGCGCGATGCCCATCCGGCGCGCCTGGCTCTTCTTTGTCCTGCCGGCGCTGGTGCTCAATTATTTCGGGCAGGGCGCTCTGATTATCCACGACCCCACGGCGATCAAGAATCCGTTCTATCTTCTCGCCCCGGCGTGGGCGCTGCTTCCGATGGTTGTTCTCGCGACGTGCGCTGCGGTCATCGCCTCACAGGCGGTTATCTCGGGCGCGTTTTCGCTGACGCGGCAAGCGATCCAGATGGGATATTGCCCTAGGCTGACCATCATGCACACGTCCGAGCGCGAAATCGGCCAGATCTACGTACCTTTCATCAACTGGACCTTGCTGTGCGCGGTGATGCTGCTAGTCGCCGGTTTTCGGAGCTCCAGTAATCTCGCCGCCGCGTATGGCATCGCCGTGACGCTGGCGATGGCGATCGATTCGCTGCTGATCTTCTTCGTCATGACAAGGTTGTGGCGTTGGAACCGCCTGGCCGCGCTCGTCATCGTTATTCCACTGGTAACGATAGACATGGCGTTTCTCGCGTCGAACGCGCTAAAGATTCCCGACGGCGGCTGGTTCCCTATCGTCATGGGCGGCATCGTCTTTACGCTCCTTACCACTTGGCAGCGGGGGCGCTCGATATTGCACGAGCGCCTCTCGAACGAGACGATGCCTTTGGATATGTTCATCGACAGCATTGAGTCGAACCCACCCGCTCGTGTTCCGGGCACGGCCGTGTTTCTAGCCAGCATGCCGGGGCGGGTACCGCATGCGCTGCTGCACAACCTCAAGCACAACAAGGTGCTGCACGAGCGTGTGGTGCTGTTGACGCTAACCACGCGCGATATTCCGAAAGTCCCGCTTCGGGAACGGTTGCGGATCGAAGAGCTGGGGTGCAGTTTCCAGCAGTTCGAGGCGTTCTTTGGGTTCAAGGAGGACCCGGACGTTCCGGCGCTTCTCGAAGAGTGCGGTCGCCGCGGTTATCCGTTCGACATGATGGACACGTCGTTTTTTGTCTCGCGCGAGACGCTGATCGCAACGGTCGCTCCGGGTATGGCGCTCTGGCGCGAACGGTTGTTCGTGTCGATGTCCAAGAACGCGACCAAGGCGAGCGAATTCTTCAATGTCCCCACCAACCGCGTCGTTGAGCTCGGCACGCAGGTAGAGCTATAAAAAAAGCGCCCGGAAACGGGCGCTTTCAATGTGTCGGCTGAGCACAGCGCTGTCGCCGCTCGTGCGATCAAAGCTTTATTGCAGCGCTGCCATTTGGCCGCGCATGGTCTTGATCGCCTTGCTCTCGATCTGACGGATGCGTTCCGCCGAGACGCCGTATTTGTCGGCGAGGGTCTGCAGCGTCGCTGCATCTTCGTCTTCCCGCAGCCATCGCGCTTCCATGATCTCGCGGCTCCGGCTATCCAGTCGCGCCAGCGCGCTTTTCAGTCCGTCGCTGCGGTTCCGCGACGTCTCGGCCCGCTCGAGAATCTGCACCGGCTCGGCCTCGGTATCGGTCAGGTAGGCGATCGGCGTCATGCTCTCGCCTTCGTCCCCTGCCGGCGGATCGAGCGCAACTTCCTGGCCTGTGAGCCGCGTTTCCATTTCCAGGACTTCTTCCGGCTTGACGTTCAGCGCCTGCGCAATCCCGCGCGCCTCGGCCCGGGTGAGCGAATGGCTTCCCGGCTTCATGCTGCGCAGGTTGAAAAACAGCTTACGTTGCGCCTTGGTGGTCGCAATCTTGACCAGCCGCCAGTTGCGCAGAATGTGCTCATGGATCTCGGCTTTGATCCAGTGCAGTGCGAACGAGACCAGGCGAACGCCGCGCTCCGGATCGAAGCGCCGCACCGCCTTCATCAGGCCGATGTTTCCTTCCTGGATCAGATCCGCCTGAGGCAGTCCATAACCCAGATAATTGCGGCTGATTGCGACCACCAAACGCTAATGGGACAACACCAGCTGGCGAGCGGCATCCAAGTCGTCGTCCCGTTGCAGCCGGCGTCCTAACTCGACCTCCTGCGCCTGGGAAAGAAGCGGGAAGCGGTTCACTGCCTGGATGTAATGATCAAGGCTCCCCAGCGAGGCCGGGGTCGGGAATGCCAAGGTGCTTGTGGGCATCGAAATGGTCTCCTTCTGGAGCGCCGAAATTTTAGCACTCGGCCTATAAGAGTGCCAAGGCGACCAGAAGTTCCCCAGGACGATTCGATAAAATCGCGGAAACACCGCAAAAAGCTGCTGGCCTGGCGGGTTGCCAAGAGCGCCCGGCTTCAGCCGACAAGTGCATCGACGAACTCGGCGGCGCGAAAAGCCCGGAGGTCGTCGAGTCCCTCTCCGATCCCGATCAGCTTGATCGGAATGGGTTGGGTCTTTGCGATGGCGGCGACGACGCCTCCCTTTGCGGTTCCATCGAGCTTGGTCAGGACCAGACCAGTCAAATCGAGCGCCGCATCAAAGGCAGCAACCTGGGCAAGGGCGTTCTGGCCGGTGTTGGCGTCCAGCACCAACAAGGTCTCGTGGGGAGCCCCGACCTGCGCTCTGGCCAGCACGCGCCGGATCTTCTTTAACTCCTCCATCAGGTGGGCCTGCGTGGGGAGCCGGCCGGCGGTATCGGCAAGGACCACGTCGATGCCGCGAGCTCGGGCGGCGGCGATCGCATCGAACATGACGGCGGCGGGATCGCCACCTTGCTGGGCGATGACCGGGACGCCGTTGCGCTCGCCCCAGATTTCGAGCTGCTCACGCGCGGCAGCGCGAAAGGTATCGCCGGCAGCAAGCAACACCGAATAGCCCTGCCCTTGGAGGTACTTGGCAAGCTTGCCGATGGAAGTCGTCTTGCCGGTCCCGTTGACGCCTGCAATCATCATCACGAACGGCCGCTCGGGGCCGACGATCAGCGGTTGTTCGAGGGGGAGAAGGAGCTCGGTGAGCACTGTCTTGAGCAATGTGCGGGCGTCGACATCGATGTCGGCGCGCTTGGCGCGAGCGGCAAGCTGGGCGAGAACGTGCGTCGTCGCGGGAACGCCGACGTCGGCTTCGAGCAGCGCGGCTTCGAGCTCTTCGAGCGTTTTCTCCGAAAGCGTCCTGCGCCCGAACACGGCATTGAGCGGACGGGTGAGACGCTCACGCGAAAGCCCCAGGCCCGCTTTCAATCTTTCGCCCCAGGGGCGGCGGTCTGGCTCGGCGTCGCGTTTGAACAGGTCGAACATGAGGGCGCCAAAGCGAAAGCTATAATTCTACCTTCCCCAGCATGTCTCCCCGCAGCTTGCCTAAGGCCAAGCGTCAGGCCAATCAGCTTCGCATCATTGGCGGGCGGTGGCGCGGGCGCCGCTTAGGCTTCTCGGCCGTTCCCGGCCTCAGGCCGACACCGGACAGGGTTCGCGAGACGCTTTTCAACTGGCTCGGACAGGACCTTGCGGGAGCGACAACGCTGGATCTGTTTGCCGGCAGCGGTTTGCTGACTTTCGAAGCATTGTCGCGAGGCGCTGCGCTTGGTGTCGCTGTCGACCATCATGCCGGGATCGTGCGCAGGCTGGTCGCGACCGGCGTGGCACTCGGCACGACGGCACTCGAGACGCACTGCGCTGACGCCCACGGTTTTCTCGCACGCGAGAAGCGGCCGTTCGACGTGATCTTTCTCGATCCACCATTCGGCACCGCCGATTGGGATGCGCTTCTGCCGGCCGTCGCGGAGCGGCTCGCGATGTCGGGGATGCTTTACGTCGAAGCGCCCGCGGCCATCGACGCGCCACCCGGCCTGGAGGTCTGGCGAGGCGACAAGGCGGGACAGGTACACTATCATCTGCTGCGCCGCGCCGCCGAGGCGCCGTCCGTTTAGTCTCAACCGATGCTCACTGTCGTCTATCCCGGAACGTTCGACCCCTTCACCCGAGGCCACGAGGATCTGGTGCGGCGAGCGGCGAAACTGTTCGAGCGCGTGGTGATCGGCATCGCCGACAGCGAAAGCAAGCGGCCGATGTTCGCGGCCGCCGAGCGCATCGCGATGGCCCGTGAAGTCCTCGCGGAACATCGCAACGTCGAGGTGGCTGGCTTTTCCGGACTGCTCATGGACTTCGTGCACTCGATCGGCGCCACCGTAATCGTCCGGGGCCTTCGCGCAGTCTCCGACTTCGAATACGAATTTCAGATGGCCGGCATGAACCGTAACCTGTATCCCGAGGTCGAAACGCTGTTCCTCACGCCGGCCGAGAAGTATCTCTTTATGTCGTCGACGATCGTTCGCGAGATCGCGCGCTTTGGCGGCGACGTCAGCAAGTTCGTGCACCCGGTCGTCGCGGCCAGGCTGAAGGCCAAGGTCGCGGAGATCTGTGGGGACGAAGCAAAAAGGTAGCGCGAATCATGGCGCTGATGATTACCGACGAATGCATCAATTGCGACGTCTGCGAGCCCGAATGCCCGAACGGGGCCATCGCGCAGGGCATCGAGATATACGTCATCGATCCGTCGAAATGCACCGAGTGCGTCGGCCACTTCGACACGCCTCAATGCGTCGAGGTCTGCCCGGTGGACTGTATCCCGCTCAATCCCGATCGGGTCGAGACGCGGCAGCAGCTCATGCTCAAGTACGAAGGTTTGATGGCGACCGCAAGCAAGGCCAAGCCGGCGGTCGAAATCGGCAGGAGCTGACGCAAGGACACGGCCTTCTCAACCCGCTCGTGAATGAGATGCGTCGCGTGTGGGCCGCGAGCGTCGACTTGCAATTCCCCGTCGATCCCCGCGCTTCGCGCGGGGCCCCCGCGCCGGGTAGCTCGCGCCGCTAGCCGTTGGCGGCCAGAGGCAATAGTTCGGGCTGCTCGATAATCGCGACTATGGCGGACAGCTCGCGCCCCAGCGCGGCGATCTGGTTGCGTATCCCCGCTTCGGCTTGCTCCAGTTCGCTTAGCCGCTCCTCGAGCTCGTCACTGGCCCGATGGATGCGCTTGACGCTGTCAAGGCGTCGGCGCAATTGAATGTGGTGCTCGCGTACCTGGGTTTCCAGCGGCGCCATGACTGCCTTGAGCCAGCTTTCCAAATCGCGATTGGCGATGTCATAGACGTGCTTGACGCGGATGGCGATCGTCTCGTAGAAGCGCTTCATCAGCGTGAACTTGGCCTTGCTCACCATGTTCCACAAGGTATTGAAGTGCACGTTGTACGCGCGCTCGAGACGTTCGACCTCTTTCTGGTACTTGAGCATCGAAAATGATGGCGGCGCGAACGGCTGGAGCCCATGCTCGCTCGCGAAGCGCACATACATCGCAAGCATCATGTCGTGGATTTCCGATGTCTGCCGCCCACTCTGCTCGAGGCCGCCATGGATCTGGGCGAAGAAATCATTCATGGCCGAGCGCACGCCCTTGGTGAAGGGACTGGCTTCGATGCGCTTGCGAGTCTCGCCGGCAGTTGCGCGAAGCTTCTCCAGCCCGATGCATTCGTAGAGCGCGTTGGTCTGCTGCGTGAACACCGTCCGCAGAGCGGTATAGCGCTGCATGCCGCGCTCGAAGAGCTCCTTCTCCTGCTGGATGCGCTCCATCATATGCTCGACGACATCCTGATTCTTGCCTCGCAAGCCACGAAGCTCGCCCAGCTGTTCGCGGACACCCGCAATGCGGCTGTCGAGTATCGTCCGCGTGCTCGCAGCCAGGGAACGAATTTCGGCGCGCGTCGCCGATCCGACGATGTGCCGCTTCGCGGGAATCAGCTCTTTCGACAGCGCCAGCTCGAGCAGGGGCAGACGGCTTTTGGCCAGGAGCGCATCGTCACCATTGACCTTGGCCAGGAGCGCCTTCTGCGCGGACACCGGAAAAACTTGCGCCGGCGGGATAGCAAGCAGTTGTGCGCTGCTGCGCACCTGGCGGGCGATTTCGGATTCAATCTCGGACGCCGTTCGGAGCTCGTCCCATAATCCGTCGATCTTGTTCAGAATGACCAGGCGGCCCTCCTTGGTGCCGGGGCTTTCGCCAATCAGGTGGTTTCGCCATACGTCGATGTCGGTCCTGGTCACGCCGGCATCCGCGGCGAGGATAAACAGCACCGCGTGTGCGTTGGGCAGCAGATTAAGCGTCAGCTCGGGCTCGGTTCCTATCGCGTTTAAGCCCGGCGTGTCGAGAATCACCAAACCCTGCTGCAATAGCGGATGCGGGAAATTGATCACTGCGTGGCGCCAGCACGGAATATCGACGGCCGCCTCGTCGGCCGCGGACATCGGGGCCAGCACGTCGCCGTCGTCGTAAAGTCCGTATTTGCGTGCCAGCACGATCGGCACGCGCTTGGTCTGAGACACCTGGGACAAGACTTCGCTCATCCGGTCCGCCGATGATAGATCGAGGGCGAGCGTAACCCATTCGTCGGCGTAGTTCTTGAACTCGGTCACCGATCCGTCGCGCGCCCGCGTTTCGATCGGCAACAGTCGAATCGACGGCGGCCGCGTTGAATCGTATAAAAGCTCCGTCGGACACATCGTCGTGCGGCCCGCCGCGGACGGCAGCAATCGCTGTCCGAAGTCGGCGAAAAAGATGGCGTTGATCAGCTCGGACTTGCCGCGCGAGAACTCGGCGACAAAGGCCACGACTAGTTGATCCTGGTGCAGCCGCTCGAGCAGGTGCTGGATGGACAGATCGGCCTGGGCATCGGCCAATTCCTGCTCTGAAAGCCATTCGTGCAGGCCGGAAATCCCCGCGGACAGGCGCCGGCGCCAGTCGCTGTATGCCTCGAATCGCGCTGCTAGGTCCCTGGATTGCATCATGATTGCGCCTCCCTCGGGCGCGAGCCTGAAATTACGCGCAGGCCCGGTCTTTGACAACGGCCTCGACATCGGAAATCGAGCGCCGGTCCGCCTTGCGCCATGGCGTCCCGCTTTCGCGTGAGGGACGTCGTGCCGGGGACTCTAGCATAAAGCGCGCCATGCCGATTCGCCTGGCGCGACCTAACGCTGGCACGTGGGACAAAAGGTCGTCGCGCGGCCTCCAAGCCGGACCGAGCGTATCGCCGTTCCGCATATTCGACACGGCCGCCCCTCGCGGCCGTAGACAAAATAATGGAACTGGAAGTAGCCGGCGGCACCGTCGCTGTCGACGTAATCCCGCAAGGTGCTTCCGCCCTTTGCGATCGCGTCGGCAAGCGTCTCGCGCACGGCCTCGCGCAGGCGTCTCATTCGTATGCGCGAGATCCGATTTGCGGCACGCGTCGGGCGAATACCGGCGCGGAACAGCGATTCGTTGGCGTAGATGTTGCCGACGCCAACGACTACGGCGTTGTCCATGAGAGCGAGCTTGATCGCGGCACGGCGCTTGCGCGTGGCCCGAAACAGATGATCGGCATCGAACTCCGGGCGCAGGGGCTCGGGCCCGAGCCCGGTCAGCAGCGGGTGATGCGCAGCGTCCGGCAGCCACAGCACCGCGCCGAAGCGCCTCGGGTCGTGATAGCGCAGGATGACGCCGTTGCCGAATTCAAGGTCGACGTGGTCATGGGTGCGTTTGGGCGGGGCATCCTTGTGAACGCGCAGACTGCCGGTCATGCCGAGATGGATGAGCAGCGTATCCATACCCAGTCGAAACAGCAGATACTTGCTTCGTCGCTCGACCTTTTCGACCACCCGGCCGACGAGTCTCTGCGCCAAGTCTTCAGGAACCGGCCAGCGCAATCGGCGGTCGTAGAGTCGTACTGCCGTCACATTCTGCCCTTCCACGTAAGGCGCGATCCCGCGCCGGGTGGTTTCGACTTCGGGGAGCTCGGGCATTGGCAGGGAGGCGCGTTTGTTGCTGCGCCAAATATAACCTAAGATTGAAGGCGCTCCGGCATTACGCCGATAGCACAGAAAGCGATTCGCATGTTTCCTCACCGCTCGCATTCCCTGGCCCGGCTGGCGCTGAGTCTGGCCCTGCTGCTGGGAGCTGCCGGTATCGGCTACGACGCCGGGGCGCAAAAGGCGCCCGTCGTGCCGCCAGCCCCAGTGCCCGCCGTCCCGGCCGCCTCAGCGCGGCCGCTGACCGCCGAGATCGTCTACAGAATGCTGGTCGGCGACATCGCCCTGCAGCGCGGCGCGCCGGCGCTCGCGGCACGTGCCTACTACGAAGCGGCGCGAGACTCACAAGACGCGCAGATTGCGCGACGCGCGACCGAGGTCGCGCTGTTTGCCCGTCAACGCGACCTTGCGCTCGAGGCTGCGCGGCTATGGTCGAAACTCGATCCGAGCGCCGATCGCGCCAAGCAAATGGTTGCAACGCTATCGCAGCCGGGCTCCGGCGGTGACATCAAGGCGGAGCTCGAACGCGTGCTGGCCGAGGCGGGCGCGGACAGCAAGACGCTCGCCGACGCATTCGTGCAGTTGAATCAGGCGCTCGCCGCGCAGGCCGACAAAACCGTGGTGTACCGCCTGATTGTCGAGCTCGCAAAACCCTATCCCGGCGTCGCGGAGGCGCACTTTGCGGTCGCGCTGGCGGGGTACAACACCGGACTTTCAGATCTGGAAATTACCGCCGCATCGATGCGCGCGGCCGATCGGGCGCTGGAGCTCAAGCCTGGCTGGGAGCGCGCGGCGCTCATCAAGGCCGATCTTCTCGCCAAGACATCTCCCGAGGGCGCGATCCGCTATTTGAATGG
>VBDA01000147.1:24133-32931 GCA_005883655.1 Betaproteobacteria bacterium
CCCAGCTTTACGTCGAGCAGAAGCGATACGGCGCGGCCCGCGCGCTGTTCCAGCGCTTGCTCGACGAAGACAGGTCCGATCGCGACATTCAGTTCGCCGTTGCCGCGATCTCGGTGCAGATGAAAGACTACGCGACTGCAGAGCGGATGTTCGAAGAGCTTCGAAGCGCAGGCACCGATCCCGGCGCGGTCGCGTTCTACTTGGGACAGATCGCCGAGGAGACCAAGCGCTACGACGAGGCGATCGCGCGTTACCGCGAAGTCACCGACGGGGAGCGCGCCTGGATCGCGACCCTGCGGATCGCGACCGTGCTGGCAAAGAAGGGTGACATAGAGGGAGCGCGCCGATATCTGGCATCGCTCAAGCCGGAGAATCGGGAGCGCGGCGTCGAAGTGCGTCAAGCCGAAGCGCAGGTCCTGCGTGACACGGGCGATTACAAGGGCGCATACGAAGTCCTTTCCAGCGCGCTGGCCGCCGACCCGAATTCGGTGGAGCTGATCTACGACGTCGCCATGGTCGCGGAAAAACTCGACCGGCTCGACGAGGTGGAATCGCGGCTGACGCGCTTGATCGAGCTCAGACCCGATAACCCGCAGGCGCTCAACGCGCTTGGTTACACCCTTGTCGATCGCACGCCACGGACCGCCGAAGGGCTGAAGCTCATCGAAAAGGCGCTTACGCTGGCGCCGGAAGACCCGTCGATCCTGGACAGCATGGGATGGGCGCATTTCCGCATGGGCAATCTCGGCGATTCGGAGAAATTTCTGCGCCGCGCCCTCGCCGATCGGCCCGATCCGGAAATTGCAGCGCACCTTGGCGAAGTCCTGTGGGCCAAGGGAGACCGGGACCGTGCCAAGGAGGTCTGGCAGTCGCAACTCAAGGAGACGCCGGACAACGCGCTCCTGCTCGAGACCGTGCGTCGACTTGCGCCGTAGCGCGAACCGCACCCGCTGATGCGCCTGCCCGACCGCGTCGCTCGCTTCGCGGCGATCGCGAATTTGCTCATGCTCGCCGCATGCGCGTCAACGCCGGCGCCGCGGGACGCGTTGCCATTCAAGTTTGCCGATACCCGGACCGTCTACGAAATTGCCGGCAGACTCTCGGCGCGGCATGACGCCGACGCATTCGCCGCCAACTTTCGCTGGAGCCATGCCGGCGATCGCGACGAGCTGGATCTCGCGTCGCCACTGGGCCAGACCGTTGCCCGGCTGATGGGCGATGCGCGCGGTGTCCTGTTGCAGACACCGGACGGCAAAGTGGAAACCGCAAGCGACTGGACGACGTTGACCTCACGCGGGCTGGGCTGGGCGCTGCCCATCGAGGGTTTGGCATTCTGGGTCCAGGGCGCGCCGAGAAAGGGTGCGCCATTCACTGCCGAAGCGAGCGCCGACGGCACGCCAGGGGTATTGCGTCAGGACGGCTGGACCATCGTCTACCAGGCGTTTGTCAAGGACGCAACGGGCGTGTCGCGTCCCGCCCGAATGACGCTCGATTACCCCGGCGTCGAGCTGCGGCTGGTCATCGACGCGTGGCAGTGACGCCGCCGCTGGAGCACACTGCGCTGACGCTTCCTGCCCCGGCGAAGCTCAATCTTTTCTTGCATGTCACCGGACGGCGGCCGGACGGATACCACACGCTCGAATCGCTGGTCGTGCCGATCGACCGCGCCGATCTCATCACGCTTTCACTACGCGACGATGACGCGGTGACGCGCACGCACGGCGCGGCCGGTGTTGCGACAGACGACGATCTCGCAGTCCTGGCAGCTCGCCTGGTCCAACGCGAGTTCGGTGTCGCCCGTGGGGTGGCGATCGGCGTCGACAAGCGCGTTCCTATGGGCGCGGGCCTGGGCGGTGGCAGCTCGGACGCAGCGACCGTGCTTCTTGGCCTGAACCGCATGTGGCGGCTCGGGCTCTCTCGCGCGACACTGATGAACCTCGCGTTGAAGCTCGGCGCGGACGTACCGTTCTTTGTTTTTGGCGAGCCGGCGTTCGCCCGCGGCGTCGGCGAAAGGCTGGAGGCCTGCAGCGTGCCCGCGACCTGGTTCACTGTGGTCGCACCGCCGATCCACGTACCAACGTCGGAAATCTTCGCAGCGACCGAATTGACACGTGACAGCGAGTCCGCGAAAATGCCAGTCTTTTCCGAGGGCTACGGCCGCAACGATCTGCAAGCGGTGGCGGTTGCGCGATTTCAGGAGATCGCCGACGCTCTCGAGGCGCTTCGTCGCGTGGCATCGGAGGCGGGAACGCGCATGACAGGCTCAGGCGCGTGCGTGCTGGCTGCGTTTGCCAACGAACAGGCTGCACAACAAGCGCTCTCACGGCTGCCCCGCGGAATGACCGGTTTTGTTGCGCGTGCACTCGATCGTCACCCGCTCTGGTCGTTTGCCTGAGCGATGTCGGCCTTCAAGAATTTCGGATGTGACAGTTTCCCTTGGGGAGTCGCCAAGTGGTAAGGCACCGGATTTTGATTCCGGCATTCGTAGGTTCGATCCCTACCTCCCCAGCCAAACCCGTGCCGGGCAGGTCGCGCGACGTGCGTGGCCTGCCCGGCTCGCTTCTGGCGATTAACCTTGGGCGGCGCGATGGCGTTTGAGCGCATGCGGGTCTTTACCGGCAACGCCAATCCCAAGCTCGCGGAAGCGGTCGTCAAGCACATGAACATCAGTCTCGGCCGATGTATCGTCGGCCGCTTTTCCGACGGCGAGGTGATGGTCGAGTTGCTGGAAAACGTTCGCGGCCGTGACGTTTTCGTCCTGCAATCCACTTGCGCGCCGACCAACGACAACCTCATGGAAATTCTGGTGATGGTCGATGCGCTTAAACGGGCTTCGGCGGGAAGAATCACCGCCGCGATACCGTACCTCGGCTATGCCCGCCAGGACCGCCGTCCGCGGTCGGCGCGGGTGGCGATCACTGCCAAGGTCGTCGCCGACATGATCACGACCGTCGGCGTGGACCGCGTGATGACCATGGACCTGCACGCCGATCAGATTCAAGGCTTTTTCCCGGTCGATAACATCTACGCGACGCCGGTATTGCTGGGCGACCTTTGGAAGCAAAATTACGAAAACCTGCTCGTCGTGTCTCCGGACGTCGGCGGGGTGGTGCGCGCCCGCGCCATCGCCAAGCGTCTCGACTCCGACCTCGCGATCATCGATAAACGTCGCCCGAAAGCCAATGTCGCCGAAGTCATGAACATCATCGGCGACGTCGAAGGCCGTTCATGCGTGATCATGGATGACATCGTGGATACCGCGAACACGCTCTGCAAGGCGGCCGCGGCGCTGAAAGAAAACGGTGCGCAGAAAGTGCTCGCGTATTGCACGCACCCGGTACTCTCGGGCGGCGCCGTGGCGCGCATCGCCGAATCGCAGCTCGATGAAATTGTCGTCACCGATACGATTCCCCTTTCCGCTGAAGCGCGCGCTTGCAAACGCATACGGCAACTTTCCTGCGCTCAACTTCTTGCCGAGACGATGACGCGGATCTCCAACGAAGAATCGGTGAGCTCGCTGTTCACCGAGTAGGCCGCCGGTCTTGCGCCGCGACGCGTCTCGAGCGGCAAGTAGTTATGCGCCGACTGATGGCCGATCCCGGCTCGGGCCTACGCCGGGATTGCATCGGCCTCGCGAATCAGATTAGAATTCAAGGCTTTCCCGCTTGTTTGCACGAGCGGCATGTCGCCATAGCGGACGACCGTCGGGTGCGTTGATGCCTCTGGAAGGCCGCAGACAAGGAGCTTTTGCCATGCAACAGTCACCGCAGCCGCCGCAACAATCATTCACTGCATTCGCGCGCGAAAGGGAAGGCCGGGGGGCAAGCCGCCGTCTTCGTCTGACCGGACGGGCCCCTGGCATCGTCTATGGCGGCGACGGCAAGCCGCAAACAATTGAAGTCGACCACAACGCCTTGATCTACGCGCTGAAAAGGGAAGCGTTTCATTCCACCATTCTGACCATGACGCTCGGGGAGACGACGCAACGCGTTTTGCTGCGCGATGTGCAAATGCATCCGTTTCGGCACGAAGTTCTGCACATTGATTTCCAGCGCGTCGACGAGAACCGCAAGATCCGCATGAAAGTGCCGCTCCATTTCGCCAACGGCGAGATTTCCCCCGCGGCGTCGACGGATGCGATCATCAGCCACGTGCTGACCGAGCTCGACGTGTCGTGCTTGCCCAAGGATCTGCCGGCGTTCATCGAGGTCGATCTTTCTACGCTGGCGGTGGGACAGTCGATCCACGTTTCGGATCTGACCTTGCCGGGCGGAGTGACCGCGGTGACGCGCGGCGGCGAAAGCCCGGTTGTCGCGACGGCGATCGTGCCGAGAGTCATCGCTGAAGTCGAAGAGGTTGCCGCGGTGGTTGAGCCAGGTGCCGTCGTCGAAGGCGCGCCGGTGGAAGCCGGAAAGGAAGGCGAGAAAGCGGCCGAAAAGGGCGCGGAGAAGGGCGCCGAGAAAGCTCCGGAAAAGAGCGCGGAGAAAGCTCCCGCCAAAAAGGACGCCAAGAAGTAGCCAGTCGTCTGCGCAAGAAGGCCCGCCTGGCGGTTCCCGGCGGGCTTTTTTGTTGGCGCCGGCGTGATACACAGGTGCAATCATGACGCCATTGCGATTAATCGTCGGCATAGGTAACCCCGGCAGCGAATACCGGGCGACCCGGCATAACGCGGGGGCGTGGTTCGTCGAGCGCCTGGCGCAGGCAGTTGGCGCGTCGCTCGGCATGCAGGCGAAGTTTCAGGCCCTCATTGGCAGTGTACGAGCGAACGACGGCATCGATCGGCGATTGGCATTGCCGCAAACCTTTGTGAACCGCAGCGGCCAGGCGGTGTCGGCGCTGGCGCGTTTCTATCGCATTGCACCGGAGGAAATCCTGATCGCGCACGACGAACTCGACTTGAAGCCAGGCGTGGTCAAGCTCAAAGAAAGCGGCGGCAGCGCCGGCCACAATGGACTCAAGGATATCGCCGCATCGCTCGGCACGCCGGCCTTCTGGAGGCTCAGAATCGGCATCGGCCACCCGCGCGAAGGCGCGCTTTCCGAGCAGGAGGTCGCCGACTATGTTCTTCACAGGCCGCGCCTGGAAGAGCAGCAGGCGATCGACGATGCCATCGTCCGCGCGCTGGCGATCTGGCCCTCGCTCGAGGCGGGCGACACGGAGCGTGCGATGCATCTGCTGCACACAGTGCCGAAGGCGCCGAAAGCACCTCAGGCGACCGAAACAGGCGCGGCGACGACAACTAACGCTCCGGGTTCAAGCGAGCCGCCCGCACCAGCGGCTTCTTCGCGAGACAGCGCGGATAGCTCCGAAGAAAAGGGATCGAAGGCGAAATGAGTCTCAGATGCGGCATCGTCGGATTGCCGAACGTCGGCAAGTCAACGCTCTTCAACGCGCTGACCAAAGCCGGGATCGCGGCCGAGAACTATCCGTTTTGCACCATCGAGCCCAACATCGGTATCGTCGAAGTGCCCGATCCGCGTCTTGCGCCCTTGGCCGCGATAGCGCGTCCCGAGCGCGTTCTTCCGGCGACGGTCGAATTCGTGGACATCGCCGGATTGGTCGCCGGGGCATCGAAGGGGGAGGGCCTCGGCAATCAGTTCCTGGCGACCATTCGCGAGACTGACGCGATTGCGCACGTGGTTCGCTGCTTCGAGGACGACAACGTCGTTCACGTCGCCGGCAAGATCGACGCAGTATCCGATATCGAGACGGTCAACACCGAGCTGGCGCTGGCGGACCTGGCCACTGTCGACAAGCAGCTTGCCAAGCACGCCAAGGCCGCGAAAGCAGGTGGGGACAAGGAGGCGCGGCGCCTGGTTGCCGCGCTGGAAAAAGTCGGCGCGGCGCTGAACGAGGCGAGGCCCGCGCGCTCCGTCGATCTCTATCCCGAAGAGCGCGCGGTGCTGAAGCCGTTGTTCCTCTTGACGATGAAACCGACCATGTACGTCGCCAACGTGGCCGAGCATGGCTTCACCAACAATCCGCTGCTCGCGGCCGTCGAGCAATACGCGCAGCGCGAAGGTGCGCCGGTGGTCGCGATCAGCGCGGCGCTGGAATCGCAGATCGCAGACCTGGATTCCGAGGACAAGCGGATTTTTCTTGCCGATATGGGGCTGACCGAAGCCGGGCTCGATCGGCTCGTCCACGCAGGATACAAATTGCTTGGCCTGGAAACTTACTTCACGGCCGGGCCGAAGGAGGTCCGTGCATGGACGGTGAAGGGCGGCAGCACTGCGCCGCAGGCCGCCGGCGTGATCCATACCGACTTCGAAAAAGGCTTCATTCGCGCGGAAGTGATCGCATACGACGACTTCATCGCTTGCAAGGGCGAGCACGGCGCCAAGGACGCGGGGAAAATGCGTCTGGAAGGCAAGGAATATGTCGTGCGCGACGGAGACGTCATGCATTTTCGCTTCAATGTCTAAAGCTTATCCATCAACCGCCGCGACCGTCTGAGTGACACCAATATCTCTTCGGACGTCGAGCCGCCCTAGAACGGTCGCAACCATGGCGGCACTTGCGCTCGTTTTTTCTGCGTTCGCGGCATGCGTAAGTCCCGGAATCCCCCTCGCCACTCCCAAGGTGACCGTCGAAAGCATTTCTGTCGGTGGCATCCAGGGGGCCGACGCGATGGTCACCGTGTCGCTGCGGGTGGAGAACCCGAATGCAATTGAGCTGATGGTCCAGTCGCTTCAGTTCGGTTTGAGCATCAATGACATCGCGCTGACGCGCAGGGCGACGGCGCAGGGCGAGACGATCGCGGCCGGCGGATACGCGGTGATCCAACTCGAGACCCGTACCAATATGAAAGCAGTCCTGCAGGTGATTGCGCTGTCTGCCAGCGCTCGCCTGCAGTCGCTGCAATATGCGCTCGACGGCGAGGCGATCGTGCAAAACGGCATTCACCTGCCGTGCCGGCCGCACCGGCGCCGGCATACAACCGATGACCCCGCACGTGCGCTTGAAATTCACCAAGATGCAAGGCTTGGGCAACGATTTTGTCGTGCTTGACGGCATCACGCAGCGGATCGACCTGAGCGCGCCACAGTTGAAGCGCTTGGCCGACCGTCATTTCGGCGTGGGCTGCGATCAAATATTGGTCGTGGAAAAACCGAGCCGCGACGACATCGACTTTCGCTACCGGATTTTCAACGCCGACGGCGGCGAGGTCGAGCAATGCGGCAACGGCGCACGCTGCTTTGTGCAGTTTGTCCGCAACCGCGGTCTGACTGCGAAGCGCGTCATCCGGGTCGAGACGAAGGGCGGCATCATCGAGCCGCGAATGGAAGACGACGGCCAGATCACGGTCGACATGGGCATCCCGCGTTTCGCGTCCGGGGAAATTCCGTTCACAGGCGGCAGCGGCGCCATCGTTCAGCCGCTGGAGCTCGATGGCGCTTCTATCTCGATGAGCGTTGTGTCCATGGGCAATCCGCACGCGGTCCAGATCGTCGACGACGTGGACGACGCGCCGGTCTTGACACAGGGACCGCGCATTGAGCGCCACCCTCGTTTCCAGAACGGCGTCAACGCAGGCTACATGCAGGTCGTCGATCGCGCTAACATTCGGTTGCGCGTGTGGGAGCGGGGTGCTGGCGAAACGCCTGCGTGCGGAACAGGTGCCTGCGCGGCGGTCGTGGCCGGCGTGCGGCGCGGCCTGCTGGATTCGAACGTGCGTGTCGCGACGCGAGGAGGAAACCTCACGGTCGGCTGGAAAGGCGATGAGCATTCCGTATCGATGAAGGGCGCCGCGACGAGCGTGTTCGAAGGCGTATGGGAGACCCCGCTGGCACAGGCGGATGGCGCAGTGTGAATAGCCACGAAAACCGAAGGGCGAGAAGAACGAATGGATGTAAACGCCGTCGCAGAATACTTAAAACAGAACCCCCGGTTCTTCGAAGATTACGCCGACATGATCGCCGAAATCTTCGTTCCACATCCGCATGGCGGACATGCGATCCCGATTGCGGAACGGCAGATCGTTACGCTGCGGGAAAAAAATCATGAGCTCGAAGCGAAGCTGCGCGAGCTGATTCGCTTCGGCTCGGAAAACGAGCTGATCGGCGAAAAGATCCACCGTTCGACGCTCGCGCTCTTCGCGGCCTCGGATCTCGAAACAACGCTCGCCGTCATCTATCACAGCCTGAAGGAAGATTTCGGCATTCCGGAGGTCGCGGCGCGTCTCTGGGGAAAAGTGCCCGAGGGGTCCTACCTTCCCGAGCTCGCCGCCACGTCCGCCGAAGTCCGCGACTACGCGAGTCAGCTCGGTACTCCCTATTGCGGGGCTTCGCCGCCGCTCGAATCACGCGAATGGTTTGAAGCGGGCGCTACGCTGCTCTCGTTTGCATCGATGCCGCTGCGCACGACGACCACGTTCGGCCTGCTGATGCTGGGAAGCCCCGATCCGCATCGCTTCCATGCGGGCATGGGAACGATGTTCCTGACGCGTCTCGCCGAGCTGGCGAGCGTCGCGGCCGCGCGCTTCCTGCCGCTGTCCTGAAGGCATCGGCGTGCAGGCGTCCGGTTCCGCGACCAGCATCAACGAATCGAATGTCGCGCTGCTCGATGCATTTGCATTGCACCTCGCCACGCGGGCGGCGCACACGCGCGCCGCTTATCTGCGCGACACGGCGAAGCTTTGTGCGCTTTGCGGCGACAAATCCGTCAAGACGCTCGCGCGCGCGGAGCTTGCGCGGTTTCTTGCGACGCTCCATGGCGGCGGGCTTTCCGGCCGCAGCCTGGCGCGGATGCTCTCAGCGTGGCGCACATTTTTTCGCTTCGTGATCGAGCGCGATCCG
>VBDA01000148.1 GCA_005883655.1 Betaproteobacteria bacterium
GACCCTCGCCGCCGCCTCCTGCGCCGCCTTGAGCTCGAGGGGCTCACCCCCATGTTGGGGGTTAGCGATGATCGCAATCCGCTTCACCCTTGGCATCGCTTCCTTCAGATATTCGAGCCTCTTTCCCATCAGATAGATCGAGAACAAGCTCATGCCCGTCAAGTTGCCACCCGGGCGCGCGAAGCTTGCAACGATCTTCGCCTCGACCGGGTCGGCGCTCACAACGAACACGATCGGGAGCTTGACACCGGCGCGCATCATCGGGAGAACTGCGTTGCCGCTCCCCGTCACGATCACATCCGGTTGTGCGCGCACGATGCCGCCTGCCATCTGCTCGATTCGCTCGCTGGATCCCTCGCCCCACCAGGTGTCTATGACAAGGTTCTTGCCCTCGACGTAGCCGAGCTCGCGCATGCCACCGCGAAAAGCAGTGAGATTGGGAGAGGTGGAACCTGCTCGTTCAGGCGAAACCCAGGCCACGCGGAGCACGCGCGGAGACTGTCCGGCCGCCGCCATCGCGGTGGCGATCGGCATGGCCGCAAGCATGCGACAAATCGCTCGTCGATTCACTGGGTCACTTTTTCGCGCATGGCAACAGCAACTGCGGAATCACGAGTCCAAGCGCCCCGAATGTTCACGGTAGCTTCTTACAAGACCGATAGACATCCGTGTCGCAGCTCTTGAATAAGGTTCGCGCGAAATGCAGCCGACACCGCTCCAAGGAGGCGTTCGCCTCACCGAAGATTCAGCGCTCAACCCGCGGCTGTCACCGCGCGCGATGCCAGCACCGAAACCAGGTGCGCACGGTACTCAGCCGATCCGTGCAAATCGGTGTTCAGATGATCGGCCGGAATCTTGACCGCTTTCGCCGCGTCGGCCGTGAAGCTCTTTGCCAGTGCATTCTCGATCGCGGTGGCGCGATGCACGTGCGCCGCAGCGCCGGTGACCGCTACACGCACGCCACTTTGTGTTTGAGCGACGAAGACGCCGACCAGCGCAAAGCGCGAGGCGGGATTGGGAAACTTCACGTACGCGGCTTTTTTTGGAACCGGAAAGCTGACCGCGGTGATGATCTCGTCGGCGCCAAGCGCTGTCTCGTACATGCCTTTGAAGAATTCATCGGCAGCGATCTTGCGCTTGTTGGTCTGTACCGTCGCGCCCAAGGCCAGGACCGCGGCCGGATAGTCGGCGGCGGGATCGTTGTTGGCGAGCGAGCCGCCGATCGTCCCGCGATTGCGCACCTGCCTGTCGCCAATGCCTTCCGCCAGCGCCGCCAGCGCAGGAATCGCCTTCTTGACCACCGCTGACGACGCGACGTCCGCATGGGTGCTCATCGCGCCGATGACTACCGCGGCACCCTCCTGCTTGATGCCTTTGAGCCCGGCGATGCCCGCGATATCGACCAGCGTGCCCGGGTTGGCGAGCCTGAGCTTCATGGCGCCGACGAGGCTTTGTCCGCCGGCGAGTGCCTTGCCGCCGGTCTTGGCGAGCGCGGCGGCGGCGTCGGCGACCGATTTGGCACGTTGGTATTCGAATACGTACATGGTCAACTCCTCAACGAAGCTGTCGATTATTGTCTTGCGCTCTGCAGCGCCTGCCATACCCGATGCGGCGTTGCCGGCATGTCGAGATATTTCACGCCAGAGGCGGACAGTGCATCGTGCACCGCGTTCATGAGCGCCGCCGGCGCACCGATCGCGCCCGCCTCGCCGCAGCCCTTGGCGCCGAGCGGATTGTGGGTGCACGGCGTAACCTTGGTGGCGACCTTGAACGACGGCAGGTCGTCGGAGCGCGGCATGGCGTAGTCCATGTAGCTGCCAGTCAGGAGCTGCCCGCTCTCCTTGTCGTACACGCAGCACTCGAGCAATGCCTGGCCGATGCCCTGTGCCAGGCCGCCATGCACCTGCCCTTCGACGATCATCGGATTGATGATGTTGCCGAAATCGTCGCAGGCGGAAAAATTGACGATTTGCACCACGCCGGTTTCAGGATCGATCTCGACCTCGCAGATGTGCGTCCCGGCAGGAAAAGTGAAATTGGTCGGATCGTAGAAAGCGGTCTCGTCGAGACCCGGCTCGAGCTTGTCGAGCGGATAGTTGTGCGGCACGTACGCGGTCAGCGCGACTTCCGCAAAAGACTTGCTGCGGTCGGTGCCGGCAACGGTGAACTTGCCGTCCTTGAATTCGATGTCGGTCTCCGCCGCCTCCAGCAGGTGCGCGGCGATCTTTCTTCCCTTGGCGATGATCTTGTCCATCGCCTTCATGATCGCGGTGCCGCCTACCGCCAGCGACCGCGATCCATACGTGCCCATGCCGAACGGCACGCGTCCGGTGTCGCCGTGAACGATCTCGACGGTTTCGATCGGAATACCCAGCCGGCTGGCGACGATCTGCGAAAACGTCGTCTCGTGTCCCTGGCCGTGACTGTGCGATCCGGTGAACACCGTCACGCCACCGGTGGGATTGACGCGGACCTCGCCGGCCTCGAACAGTCCCGCCCGCGCGCCGAGCGCGCCGGCGATGTTGGACGGCGCGATGCCGCACGCCTCGATATAAGACGCATAGCCAAGCCCTCGTAGCTTGCCGCGCTTCACGGCGTCATCTTTGCGTGCCGCGAAGCCTTTGACGTCGGCCATTTTCATCGCCTCGTCGAGGCAGGCGTCGTAATCGCCGGTGTCGTACATCAACGCGACCGGCGTCTGATAAGGAAAGCTGCGAATGAAGTTGCGCCGCCGGAGCTCGTCCTGTGCAATGCCCGTTTCCACCGCTGCCGCGTGCACCAAACGCTCGACCACATAGGTCGCCTCGGGCCGACCCGCGCCGCGGTAGGCGTCGACCGGCGCCGTATTGGTGAACACTGCGGTCACTTCGCAATAAATGACCGGCGTCGTGTACTGGCCGGCAAGGAGCGTCGCATACAGAATGGTCGGGATGCACGACGCGAACGTGGAAAGGTACGCGCCCATCGCCGTCCTTGTCGAGCGCAAGCTCGGCGTGCGTAACGTGATCGCGGCCGTGCGCGTCGGACAGGAACGCTTCGCTGCGGTCGGCGGTCCACTTGATCGGACGGTTGACCTTTTTCGAGCCCCAGACCATCGCGGTCTCTTCGGGATAGAGGTAGATCTTGGAGCCGAAGCCGCCGCCGACGTCAGGGGCGATGACGCGCACTTTGGTTTCCGCCAGGCCCAGCACGAACGCGGTCATCAGCAACCGCTCGACGTGCGGATTCTGGCTGGTGACGTAAAGGGTGTAGCTCTCGTCGGAGCGGTCGTAGCTCGCGACCGCGGCGCGCGGCTCGATGGCGTTAGGGATCAGCCGGTTGTTGACGATATCGAGCTTGGTGACATGCGCCGCCTTGGCGAATGCGGCGTCGGTCGCGGCTTTGTCGCCCAGCGCCCAGGTGTAGCAGCGGTTGCCCGGTGCGCCATCGTGGATCAGCGGCGCGCCTGCTTTCAGCGCCGCGGCCGGATCGACGACTGCCGGCAGAACTTCGTAATCGACCGCAATCAGCTCGGCGGCGTCTTTTGCCTGGGCCAGCGTTTCGGCGATGACCAGCGCCACGCCGTCGCCGACGTAGCGCACCTTGCCTTGCGCCAGCACCGGGTGCGGCGGCTCGTTCATCGGCTTGCCGTCGGTGCCGGTGATAAGCCAACCGCACGGTAAACCGTTGACGCCGGTCAAGTCGTCGCCGGTGAAGATCGCGACCACGCCTTGGGCAGCCTTCGCCTTGCTGCTGTCGATGCCGCGGATCCGCGCGTGCGCATGTGGCGAGCGCAAAAAATACGCCCACGTCTGACGGTGCTCATTGACGTCGTCGGTGAAGCGTCCGGCGCCGGTAAGAAAGCGATAATCCTCCTTGCGGCGTACCGGTTGACCGATACTGGAAAGATCGCTGGCGCCCATGGCTATTTCCCCATCGCGGCGGCGCCCTGCTTCACCGCCTTGACAATGTTGTGATAACCGGTGCAGCGGCACATATTGCCTTCGAGCTCGGCGCGGATTTTCGCCTCGTCCGCGTTCGGATGTCGCGCCACCAGATCGATCGCGCTCAGGACCATGCCGGGCGTGCAGAAACCGCACTGCAAGCCATGACAGTCCTTGAACGCCGCCTGCATCGGATGCAGCTCGCCATTCGCGGCCGCGAGTCCTTCGATGGTGCCGATGGTCGAGCCATTGGCTTGCACCGCCAGGATCGTGCATGACTTGACGGCGACGCCGTCGACAAGCACGGTGCAGGCACCGCACTGCCCCGTATCGCAGCCGACATGGGTCCCGGTGAGACGCAAATCGTTGCGGATGAATTCGACCAGCAAGATGCGTGGGTCGACCTGTGCATTGACTTTCTTGTCGTTGACCGTAAATGATAGCGAAACGGGCACGGGGATCCTCCTCTGGTTGGACGGCGCTGGGGAATGATCGCTGGCGGATCGCGCGGCGTCGGCGAGGGCTAGGATACTCCGCGCCAAAGGTCGCGGCAACGTGACCGCTGCTGTTTGCGCGCTAGGTCAGTACGCTAGCGAGCTGGCTCAGTACCTTAGAGATTGCCGATGTAGTGCGACAGATTCTCGATGTCCGCGTCGGACAGGGTCGCGGCGACGGATGTCATGTTGCCCGCGTCGTTGGTTCGGCGCCGCGCCTTGAAGTCCGCGAGTTGCTTCTTGACGTACTGCGGCCACTGCCCGGCGACTTTGGGGATCTCATTCTGTCCGACAAACCCGCCCAAGTGGCACATCGGACAGAGCACAGCGTCGGAAACCTTGCGGCCCGCCTCGACCTTGGCGCCGTCAGCCTGGAACTTGATCGGCAATGGTTTCTGCGCCGAGAAAAACTGGCCGAACTGGATCATGTCGTCGCGCGAGAGGTTGGCTGCCATCGGCGACATCTGCGGGTCGCTGCGGCGGCCCTCGTTGAAATCCTTGAGCTCGATATAGATGTACCGCCAGGTCTGGCCAGCGAGGATCGGATAGTCCGGATTCTGCGAATTGCCGTCCGGCCCGTGACAGGCGAAGCAGGGTTCTGCTTTGACGCGAGTGGCGGCCATTTGCGATGCGTCGAGCTGAGCCCGTGCCGGCAGCGCGAACGCCAGCGCCAGGAGAATCACGACCGATGGTCTAGCCATGTCCGCTCAGAGATAAAGACGGCCACTTCGCGACAAGCGAAGTGGCCGGGTCGGTTTGCAGGTGCGGCTATTGCAGCGCAAACACGAACACGCTGTTGCCGCGCTTGGCGTCGATCTGATTGTTGCCGCCGGCCGCAACCGCGATGTACTGGGTCCCGCCGACCATGTAAGAGACCGCGGGAGCGTTGACGCCGGCGCCACAGTTGTATTTCCACAACTCCTTGCCGGTCTTGGCATCGAAAGCCTTGAACCATCCGTTCGCCTCGCCGTTGAAGACCAAGTCTCCCGCGGTAGCGAGCACTCCGCCGATGAGCGGCTGCGGCGTCTTCACGCCCCACGCCACCTTGCCGGTGTCGAGGTTTACCGCCACCAGGCGCCCCCACTGCTCTTCGCTGGGAATGGTCTTGAACGCGCCTCCCAGCCACAGCTTACCCCCGGGATATGGCACTTCCTCGACATGGTAGGTCATCGGCTGATGCAAATTCGCGGCGTAGGCGAGGCGCAAGCCCGGGTTGACGGCCAGTGGAGACCATTCGACGCCGCCGTTCGCGCCCGGGAGCATGCGCGCGCCCTCCTTGGTCGGAAGCACCCACATGTTTTCCTGCGGGATCATCGCTTCGGAAAAGCGAATTAGCTTCCCGGTGTTGCGCTCGTGCACGTAGATGTGGCCGGTCTTTCCGCCGTGAATCACGACATCGACCATCTTGCCGCTGGCATCCTTCGCTTGCGTGAGGATCGGCGGGCTTACCGCATCGAGATCCCATACGTCGTGGGCGATGTACTGCGAGTGCCACTTGTAGGTGCCCTTGTCCAGATCGATCGCCACCATCGAGTTGGTATACAGGTTGTCGCCCGGACGGATCGCGCCGTAGAGATCGGGCGACGGGTTGCCGACCATGAAAAATACGGTGCGCGTCTTCTTGTCGATCGCGGGCGTCATCCATACGCCGCCGCCGAGCTGTTGATAGAACGAGCTGTCCTTGGCGAAGGCGGCCTTTTCGGCGTCGATATTGCGGTGCATGTCGCGGCCCGTCGCGTCCTTGGGATTCCAGACGCCTTCGTGGCCCTTCTCGGGGATGGTGTAGAACGTCCACAGGAGCTTGCCGTCCTTGGCGTCGAACGCCTTGACGAAGCCGCGGACGCCGTATTCGCCGCCGTTGGTGCCGATCAGTATCTTGCCGTCGACGTACGCGGGCGCCATCGTTTCCGAGTAGCCCTTGTCTGGATCGGCGATTTGCACATCCCACAAGAGCGTGCCGGTCTTCGCGTCCAGCGCGACCAGCTTGGCGTCGATGGTGCCCATGTAAAGCGTGCCTTCGGAGATTGCGACGCCACGGTTGTTGTTGCCGCAGCAGACGGTGACGATCGGTCCGAGCTTGTGCTTGTAGTGCCAGTATTCCTCGCCCGTTTTCGCGTCGATGGCGTAAACGTGATTGAACGAGGTGGTCAGGAACATGACGCCGTTGTCGACAATTGGCGCGGTCTCCATCGACTCCAGCACCGCCGTCTGGAACACGAACGCCGGCTTGAGCTTGCCCACGTTGCCGGCATTGATCTGCTTGCCGGCGTAGTAACGCGTCTGCTCGTAGCTACCGTTCGAGTGCAGCCAGTTCTTGCTGTCGCTGCCGGCGCCATCGAGCATCGCTTGCGTGACGTTGGCGAGACTTGCCGACATCGGACGCGTCGTCGTCGTCGCGCTGCCGGTCACTTCCTGCGCCGCTGCCGATGCGACGAAGCCGCACGCGAGCACGAGGCTCGCGATGCTACCCAAAGGCCTGACGAAATTGGACGCCATTTTTCCTCCTGCAGAATTAGAATTGTCGCGCCGTAATATCGCGCGAAGCCCGCCGAGCTACTCCCCTGAACTTCGTGCGGGCAAGCCGACCCGGCTAGCCGCGGAACTAAGTTATAGTCGAACCAAAATGGAAATGCAATCTGTGACCCACAATGTTAGTGACGCGATGCTAGCGCCGGTTCGGATCGGCCGCGCGGCCGCGCACCGGTGTTGCATCCTGGCCTGGCTTGCCTTTATTGCACTGCCGCAGGGCGTGCTGGCACAGGATTTGTCGGCCAACGCCAGACTGCTGGCCGCCGCACGAGCCGGAGACCAAACTGGCGTCGGCAAAGCCCTAGCCGATGGCGCGTCGGTCAATGCCCGAAATCGCGTCGGTGAAACGGCACTGGTCATTGCGCTGAAAAATGACCAGCCGACGCTGGCGATGACGATGCTCAATGCGGGCACCGACGTGAATCTCGGCGCGGTCAACGGCGTCACTCCCTTGATGGCGGCCGCGCATGCGGGTCAGACCGACCTCGTGCGATTGCTGTTGGGAAAAGGTGCAGACGTCTCCGCCGTCGACCGCTTGCAGAAGAATGCAATGACCTATGCGGCGGGCCAAGGCCGCACCGATGTCGTCGTCCTGTTGTTGCGCGCGGGCGTCGACCCCAATGCGATCTACGCGCACCAGTTGACAGCGCTCATGTGGGCGGCAGGTTACGGCAAGACCGAAACCGTGCGGGTCTTGCTGGCCGCCGGCGCCAGCGCCGAGCTCAAGGACGATCGCGGCAAGACTGCACTGGACATTGCGCGGGAGGGGAACTTCGTCGAGACCGTGAAGCAGCTCGAGTCTCCGGTCCGACCCTGACCCCTCGCATGTTCAGCGTGCGGGCCCGCCGACCGGGCCAGCGGCAGCAGCGCGAGAGGTCCAGGGCCAGATCCGCCGAAACGAGCCATCTCGTTCCAGCAGCGCGTGCTTGACGGTGCCCGCGACGTGCAACGCCAACGCGCTAACCAGCACCCAACTATTGACAAGGTGAACGACGCTGAACGCGTCCTTCAGCATGTCATGCTTCGGCGCCCACGCGGGCAGCACGATACCGAAGAACCGGACCGGGTAGCCGCTGAACGCCGACCCGAGATAGCCGGACAGCGGCTGGACGATCAGGCAAACATAGAGCAGGACGTGCACCGCTTGGGCGAGCTGCGCCTGCCATCGTGGCATCGGCATGAATGGCGGCGGTCGGTGCCCGGCGCGCCAACCGATGCGCACGAGCATCAATAGCAGCACCGTCATGCCGATCGACTTGTGCAAATTGTAGGCGTCCACGCGCGGGCCGACCGGTGCCTTCGGAATGGTCTGCTCATCGGCTGGGGTTGGTGGATGCAGACCATTCCGACCGGTGCCTTCGGAATGGTCTGCATCCACCAACCCCAGCCGATGAGCCCGACGACTGCCGTCGCGATCAGCCAATGCAGCACGATCGCGGTCGTCGTGTAGCCGGTCGCGTGCTCAGAATCTGACATTGACGCTTGCGCCGACCAGGAAATTGCGGCCCGCGGCAGGCTCGAAAAAGCGTCCGTTGGTGTCGCCGACGATCACCGATCCGACATAATCGCGGTCCGCGAGGTTGTTGACGCGCACGAATTCGCGCAGCGTCCACATGCCCGTCCGCTGCTCGAAACCGGCGCGGGCGTTGGCGACCGCATACCTCGGCGCAGCATCGGTGTTGCGGTCGTTGACGTACAACTTGTCCGCGTACTGAACTTCCACCGCAGCCGAGAAACCGGACCAGTCGGCGCGCGTCCACGCCAGCTCGGCATAGGCGGCGTTTGCCGGCACCGCGGGCAAACGCGAGCCGGCAGCCACCAGTTGCGGCGGCGTGCCGGTCGTCGTGTCGGCGGCGAAGGTCGCCGAAAGGTATGTGTAGGCCGCGTAGGCGCTGAAGCCGCCGCCCAGCGCGCCTTCCCATTGCGCCTCGACGCCGCGGCGATGCGTCTTGCCGGCGTTCTTGTAGGTCGTGCGCCCTCCGGTCGCGGCGTCGATGATGATTTCATTGCTGGTGTTGATGCTGAATACCGCGAGATTTACGCGTTGCGTTTCAAACATATATGCCTTGACGCCGACTTCGGTGGAACGGCTGATCGCGGGCTGCAGGCCAAAATTGAGACCCGTCCCGATGTTGCGATAGGCGAGCTCGATGAAGGTCGGGGTCTCGAAGCCGTTTCCCCAATTGGCGTAAACATTGACATCTTTCGCGGCGTGCCAGACGATGCCCGCGACCGGGCTCGCATGCGAAAACGCGAGCCGGCCGCTGTCGTTCGGATTGGTGGCGGTGATGTAGTGATCATCCGAGACAAAGCGCACGTCGCTGTAGCGCGCGCCTGCGAGCAGCGATAGCGACGGGAGCGGCGACCACTCGGCCTGCGCATAGACGTCTTGATCGTGCACTGTGTCGTCCTCGTCGCGCCGCAGAGCGCCTAAGGCGCCGTTGTTGTTGACGAAACCCTTACGCGCCTGATCCTGGCGATCGTAGGCGGCGCCGAAGGTCAGCGAGAGGGGGCCGCCGGCAAGCGCCAAGCGCGCCGTTACGCGCGCGTCGACGCCGGCGAAGTTTCCATCGAGATCGGTCACGCCGCCGGAGGAGGTGTCGGCAATGCCGGAGAGCGCCAGGTATTGGCGAACCGCGCGCTGCCCCGCGTACCCGGTCAGGCGCAGCGTCGTGTCGGCGCCGAGTTTGCGTTCGATCGTCATGCCGCCCTGCTGCTGTCCGACGGTCTTGCGGGTATCGAACAATGTAGCCGCGGGATCGACCTGCCGCCGATTTGCCTGCACCTGGGCACGCGTCAGTCCGAGCGGATCCTGCGCCTCAGGCTGATAAAGCGTGTTGCCGATCAACGTCACGCGCGTGTCGCTGTCGAGCATGAACCTGAGCTTGGCGTTGAATTGGTCACGCGAGGCTTCGCTGTGATCGCGATAACCGCCGGTCTGGAAGTGATTGGCTGCCACCACGAAGTTGATGCCACGAGCCTTGCCGCCGAGCTTCGCAATGGCGTTCCAGGTACCGTAGCTGCCGCCGATTGCCTGCATCTGCGCAACCGGGGTCTGCGGACCGTCTTCGGTGAATATTGCGATCACGCCACCCGCCGCATTACCGTAAAGGGTCGAGAACGGCCCGCGCAAGACCTCGATGCGCTGCGCGGAAGCGAGACTGAAGCTTCCCGTCTGTCCCTGGCCGTCCGGCATCGTCGCCGGAATGCCGTCCTGGAACAAGCGTATGCCACGAGCGCCGAAGCTCGCCCGCGCACCGAATCCGCGTGAGGATATCTGAAGGTCCTGCGCGTAGTTCCAGCGATTCTGAATGACCAGCCCCGGCACGCGTGCCAGCGACTCGGACAGGTTGATCTGCAGCTGATCCTGCTGAATCCGCGACGCATCGACGCTGTCGATCGCGACCGGAAGGTCGAACGCGCGCTGTTCGGTGCGGGTAGCGGTGACGACGACAGAATCCGTTCGGCGTACATCCTGCGCCGACGCGATCTGCGGCAATAGTGTGGCGGCCAACACTGCGACGAACACTCCGAGCCGAATCGGATTTGCGCGGCGTTGTCGAATCTCTGCCACGATCTGGGTGCCGATGGGTTGCCGCGAACTCGTGTAGCATAACCGATCGCCGGTAGCGACTCCATTACGGCGCGCCGCATCGCTCGGAGGAGAAAAATAGTCATGTTGGCCCGGTTCATGATTTGGGCGACAGTCATTTCGGCCACGACGACGCTCAGCGCGCTGGCGGCGCCATTTGCGTATGTATCCAACGAGGGCTCGGCTTCCGTAACGGTGATCGATATTGCGACCGACAAGGTGACCGCGACGTTCAACGTCGGAGGTAAGCCGCGCGGCATCGCGCTCTCGCCCGATCGAAAGCGGCTCTATGTGAGCGACCAAACCAGCAATGCAGCGCTAATCATCGACGCTTCGAACGGCGCCCTGCTCGGCCGGACAGCGCTGGGCAACTCCCCCGAGGGCATCTATCTGTCGACCGATGGCCGGCTGCTGTCCGCCGCGGTCGAGGAAGACGATCAGGTCATGCTGGTCGACACCGCGACCACCAAGGTCGTGCAGCGATTGAAGATGCGCGGAAAGAATCCAGAGCACGCGGTCTTCAGCCCGGACGGCCGCTGGCTGTACGTCAGCAGCGAAGAAGCCGACAGCGTCGACATCGTCGATGTTGCCCGAGGCGAAGTGATCAAGTCGGTGAAGGTCGGCGACCGCCCGCGCGGCATCGGCTTCCTGCCGGACGGCACACGCGCCTACGTTGCCGCGGAGAACGCCGACACAATCAACGTCTTCGACGTCGCGACGCACGAAGTCATCGCGCGCATCAAGGCCGGCAGCCGGTCGAACGGCGTCACCGTCCGTCCCGATGGCAAGCGCGTGTACGTGAGCTCGGGCGGCGATGGCACGGTGCAGGTCATCGATACGTCGACCAACGCGATTATTGCGACAATTCCCGTCGGCAAGCGGCCCTGGAACATGGCGATCACGCCGGAAGGAACGAAGTTGTATGTCGCCTGCGGGCGATCCAACGCAATTGCGGTGATCGACACCGCGGCCAATGCGAAGATCGCTGAAATCGCCGTCGGACAGCTCCCCTGGGGCGTAGCGATCCGCTGACTTGATCGTGCGATCGATCCGGCGGACGAGGCTCCGCGCCGCCTCGCTGACGCTGGCGTTTACAGGTTGCATGCTCACGGGCTCCGCGCGCGCGGATAACCCGGCCGAAGTCTTCGAATTGCCGCGGGTGGAGGTCATCGGCACGACTCCTTTGCCGGGGCTCGGCACCGCACTCTCGGACGTCCCAGCGAATGTCCAGGTGTTCGGCAATCGCGATTTCGCCAGGCAGCGGCCACTCGATCTGACCGGGTTCCTGGATCGCAATGCCAACAGCGTCGGTGTCGGCTCGGGACAGGGCAACCCGTACCAGCGGGATCTCAACTTTCGCGGCTTCGCCGCATCGCCGCTGCTCGGAACGCCACAAGGTATTTCCGTGTTTCAGGATGGCGTGCGAATCAACGAGGCCTTTGGTGACGTGGTCAACTGGGATTTGCTGCCGCGCTCCGCGATCTCGACGATCCAGCTCATCCCAGGATCCAATCCAGTGTTCGGTCTCAACACGCTTGGCGGTGCGCTCTCGGTATATACCAAGAGCGGCGCGCAATATCCGGGCGCCGCGGTGGAATTGTCGACCGGTTCTTTTGGGCGTCGCGGCGCGCAGTTCG
>VBDA01000149.1:0-11001 GCA_005883655.1 Betaproteobacteria bacterium
CCGTGCTCTCGGGATTGCTGCTCAATGTCGCGCTCTATGCGGTGGTCCGTTGCAAAGTCCTCGTTGACGGCTCGCTGCAGACCTCCTTCGCCAAGGGACTCATGATGGGCTTCGGCATGCTGTCGGTGGTCGTCGCGGCGTTTCTGCTGTCGCGCCAGAAAGACATCAAGCGACTGTTCGCCTACTCGTCGATCGAGCACATGGGCATCATCACCTTCGCCTTCGGCATGGGTGGCCCGATCGCCAACTTCGCGGGCCTCTTGCATATGACGGTGCACTCACTGACCAAGTCAGCGATTTTTTTCGCGGTGGGTCACGCCGCGCAGAAGACCGGCACCCAGCTCATGGACGGCATCCGCGGCCTGATCACCATCAGTCCCGCCATTGGCTGGGGACTGGTCCTGGGGACGCTCGCGATCCTCGGCATGCCTCCTTTCGGCGTCTTCGCCAGCGAGTTTCTGATCCTGACCACGGCGATGCACGAGCAGCCCTGGGCGACGCCACTGCTGCTGCTTTCGCTCGGCGTCGCGTTCGCCGCGGTATTTTCCAAAGTGCAGCCGATGGTGTTCGGGGAAACCACCGCCAAGCGGCTGCCGCATCGGCCGATGATGGCCCCCGTGTTCGTGCACATGGCCATCGTGCTCATGCTGGGCCTCTGGATCCCGCGCTTCCTCGCCGACTGGTACCGCCAGGCCGCGAGACTCATCGGCTAATGGGACGCCGCGAGCTTCGATGAACGTCTCGCCGCTGGGGGTTTCTTCCGCGACTTTGGCCTGTCCGGTTCCTGCGCAGCGCTGCCCCGTGAACTCGGGCCAGTTACTGACGGCATGCCGGCTCGCGTGGGAACAAGGCGGACAACTGGCCGCGCTCTGGGCGAGCGACGAGCGCGACCGCGAGCGAGGCTTTTGCGTGCACGTTCTGCTGCGCGACCGCGACGGCCTGACCCTGCTCGACCACACGCTCCCCGATGGCGGGGCGCGCTATCCCGATCTGTCGACCATCTTTCCGGTAGCGAATCGAATGCAACGCGCGGCGTTCGATCTGGTCGGCACCGAGTCCGACACCGACGATCCGCGGCCCTGGATCTGGCAGGCGGCATGGCCGATCGACCAATTTCCGCTGCGGCGAGACTTCGCCGCGTCGCCAAAATGGGAGCCAGGCGAAGAAGACTATCCCTTTGTGCGCGTGTCCGGCGACGGAGTGCACGAAATCGCCGTCGGGCCGGTGCATGCCGGAACGATCGAGCCCGGACATTTTCGCTTCCAGGTAGTGGGAGAGAAAGTGCTTCGTCTGGAAGAGCGGCTGAGTTTCGCGCACAAGGGCATCGAAAAACGTTTCGAGACGCTGTCGATCGCCGACGGGTCCCGTCTCGCCGCCAGGATTTCGGGCGATAGCGCGGTCGCGTATGGCTGGGCGTACGCGCAAGCGGTCGAGGCGATCGCCGGCCTCGAGCTTAGCCAGCGCGCCACGTGGCTGCGCGCGCTGTGCCTCGAGCGCGAACGGGTTGCCAACCATCTGGGCGACTTGGGGTATCTGGGCAACGACGGCGGATTCGCGTTCGGCCTTTCGCAATTCTCGCGTTTGAAAGAGGATGTGCTGCGCCTCAACCGCCGCGTGTTCGGGCACCGCCTGCTGATGGATGTAATCGTTCCGGGCGGCGTAACGCACGATATCGCGCCCGAATCCACCGCCGAAATGCGCACGCAATGCGCCTCGCTCGATCGCGAGATTCGCCTCCTGCGCGACATCTACGACGACCACGCGGGACTCCAGGACCGATTTCGCAACTGCGGCAGAGTCACCAACGAGCTGGCCACCAAGCTGGGCTTGTGCGGCTTCGCAGCGCGCGCGAGCGGTGTTGCCGACGATCTCAACCGCGACGGTGACGTGGCAGCGCGTGTCGCGGTGCGCTTCGACGAAGCACTGGAATCGCTGCGTCTGATCGATGTGATTCTCGATGCGCTGCCACAGGGCGACATCATCGCTGCGCTGCCGCGCTTTCGCGAATTCAAGCCCGCGCTTGGTTGCGTCGAAGGCTGGCGCGGACCGGTATGGTTCGCCCTTGAAAGCGGACCTACCGACGCGATTCGCCGCTGCCACCCGCACGATCCCTCATGGCAAAACTGGCCGGTCATCGAGCACGCGGTGATCGGCAACATCGTTCCCGACTTTCCGCTGATCAACAAGTCATTCAACCTGTCGTACTCGGGCCACGACCTCTAGTGCTCCACATCCTGCGCCAGATCGCCAAGTGCGGCATCAAGACCGAGCCGCCGCCCCCGCCCGCGGACGAGATGGTCACCGTCGCCAGGCTGCAGAAAAAAATCCTGCGCGTGCTCGGACGCGCGCTGACGATCCGCCAAATCGATGCCGGCTCGTGCAACGGCTGCGAGCTGGAAATTCACGCGCTGGCCAACCCCTATTACAACATCGAGGGCCTCGGCATCCGATTCGTCGCCAGCCCCCGCCACGCCGACCTGCTGCTGGTGACCGGACCGGTATCGAAGCACATGGCCATCGCGCTCAAGCGGACCTACGATGCCACACCGGATCCGAAGCTAGTGGTGGCGGTGGGCGATTGCGGCTGCAGCGGCGGCATCTTCGGCGAGAGCTACGCGAGCCTCGGACGGGTGTCGAACGTCATCCCGGTCGACGTTGCTATACCCGGCTGCCCGCCCGCGCCAGTGGCGCTGCTTCAAGGGATCCTCGCCGCGGTGAGCGTAGCCGCGCCGGCCGCTGAATTGGACGCCGAGTCGGCAGCTGCGTTACGAACCGAGCCGACGATGGGTTCCGGCGTAGCCAGGTTGCCCGAGGGTGCGGCCGAGTTAGCGCCCGATGCACCGGCCGGAGAGCCGCCGGCACGAGTTGGCGACCCCCCTTGAAATGTCTAGCGGCACCTCCATCTTGTCTTCGTGCGCGGCAACCAAATCGCCGCCGTCCCAATATGGAGAAGAAAGAAATGAGCAACCTGATTCGTTATTACAACCCGCTGGACCGGGCGTTCGATCGTGCCCTTGGTGTATTGCTGCCGTCGGTGAATGCCGATAGCGTCTCCGGCGGTCGCGCCATCGCGCTCGACGTCGTCGAAACGCCGGAAGCCTACATCGTCAAGGCAGAGCTTCCCGGCATTGCCAAGGACAAGATCGAAGTCAACGTCGAAGACCGCGATGTCACGATCGGCGCCGAGTTTCTCGATGCAGTCGACGCGGGCGGCAAGACGCTCTGGAAAGAGCGGACCTTCAGCAAGGCGAGCCGTTCGATCCGCCTGCCGGAAGCGGTCAACGCCAACGCGGCGCAAGCCAAGCATGTTGACGGCGTGTTGCAACTGACACTGCCGAAGATCGCGAAGGCCAACGCCAAGCAGATCACGATTCAGTAATACTGCGGCAAATAAAAAGCGCGGCTCAAGCCGCGATTTTTTCGTTCTTGCTCCTTGCTATTCACCGGGAAGATCGGCCGGCTGCTTTCTTTCGCGCCCGTTACGTACCGGGGCAGCAATGGGGACAGGTGCGCGTTTGCTCGCTCGTCGATTCAGCACCGGCTTGAGGTAATGCCCTGTGTAGCTTTCTGCAACCGCGGCGACCTGCTCTGGCGTTCCCTGCGCAATGATCTTTCCGCCACCCGCTCCTCCCTCCGGCCCCAGGTCGATGATCCAGTCGGCGGTCTTGATCACATCCAGGTTGTGCTCGATCACCACCACCGTATTGCCATGGTCGCGCAACCGGTGAAGAACGGTCAGCAACAGCTCGATATCGTGAAAGTGCAGGCCCGTGGTCGGCTCGTCGAGGATGTACAGGGTGCGACCGGTGTCGCGCTTGGATAACTCGAGCGCAAGCTTGACTCGCTGCGCCTCGCCCCCTGAAAGCGTCGTCGCCGACTGACCGAGGGTGATGTAACCCAGGCCCACGTCGAGCAGCGTATGCAGCTTGCGCGCGACCACCGGCACCGGCTCGAAAAAAACGTGCGCCTGCTCGACGGTCATCGACAGTACGTCGTGAATGTTGCGGCCCTTGTACTGAATCTCCAGCGTCTCGCGGTTATAGCGCTGACCGTGGCAAACGTCGCACGGCACGTAGACGTCGGGCAGGAAGTGCATCTCGACCTTGATCAGCCCATCACCCTGGCAGGCTTCGCAGCGCCCGCCCTTGACGTTGAATGAAAACCGGCCCGGCCCGTAGCCACGCTCGCGCGCTTCTTTTACTTGTGCAAAAAGCTCGCGAATCGGCGTAAACAACCCCGTATATGTCGCCGGATTCGATCGCGGCGTGCGGCCGATGGGGCTCTGGTCGACACTGATCACCTTGTCGTAATGTTCGAGACCCTCCATTTCGACATAAGACGCCGGCTCGGCACTGCTGCCGTACAGATGCCGCGCCACGGCCTGATACAAGGTGTCGTTGATCAGCGTCGATTTGCCTGAGCCTGAGACGCCGGTCACGCAGACGAAAAGTCCCACCGGCAACTTGAGCGTTACTTCCTGCAGATTGTTGCCCGTCGCCCCGGTAATGGTCAGGGTCCGCTTGAGGTCGGCCTTGTGCCGGTGCGCCGGAAACGGAATCTCGCGCCGCCCGGCAAGATATTGCCCGGTCAGGGATTGTTCCGCATTTCGAATGTCGTCGGGTGTGCCTTGGGCGACGATGTGCCCGCCGTGCTCGCCGGCGCCGGGCCCCATGTCGACCACGTGATCGGCGGAGAGAATCGCGTCCGTGTCGTGCTCGACCACGATGACGCTATTGCCGAGATCCCTCAAGTGCTTCAGCGTCGTGAGCAGCCGATCGTTGTCGCGCTGGTGCAGACCGATCGAGGGCTCGTCGAGAACGTACATCACGCCGGTGAGGCCCGAACCGATCTGCGACGCAAGCCGGATGCGCTGCGCCTCGCCACCCGAAAGCGTTTCCGCCGAACGGTCCAGCGACAGGTAGTCGAGCCCGACGTTGTTCAGGAACTGCAGCCGGCTGACGATCTCCTTGACGATCTTGTCGGCGATCGCCTGCCGCTGTCCCTCGAGCTTCAACCCACGAAAGAACTCGCCGGTCCGCTTCAGCGGCCAGCTGCTGACCTCGAAGATCGCGCGCTCGTTACCCACCGGTCCGACCTTGACGTGACGCGCCTCGCGCTTGAGGCGCGTGCCGTCGCACTCGGGGCACGGCTTCGAGTTCAGGTACTTGGCCAGCTCCTCGCGGACCATGATCGAGTCGGTCTCCCGATAGCGCCGCTCGAGATTGGGAATGATGCCTTCGAAAGCGTGCTCGCGAACAATGGTCTTGCCGCGATCGGAGAGATACTGAAACGCGATCTTCTCCTTTTCGCTGCCGTAAAGGATCATCTGCCGGATGCGATCGGAGAGCTTGTTGAACGGCTTTTCCAGCTCGAATCCGTAGTGCTTGGCGAGACTCTGCAGCATCTGAAAATAGAACTGGTTGCGGCGGTCCCAGCCCCTGATCGCCCCGGACGCGAGCGACAACTGCGGAAATGCGACGACACGCTTGGGGTCGAAGAAACTGATCGAGCCGAGGCCGTCGCAGCGCGGGCAAGCCCCCATCGGATTGTTGAACGAGAACAGGCGCGGCTCGAGCTCCTGCAGCGAGTAGCTGCAGATCGGGCAGGCGAACTTGGCCGAATACAAATGCTCTGTCCCGGAATCCATCTCGACCGCGATCGCACGCCCGTCACCGTGGCGCAGCGCAGTCTCGAATGACTCGGCGATGCGCTGCTTCAGATCCTGGCGCACACGCAGCCGGTCGACGACGACCTCAACGGTGTGCTTCTGATTCTTGGTCAGGCGCGGCGTGGCGTCGATCTCATACACCGTACCGTCGATGCGCACCCGCACGAAGCCCTTGGCGCGCAACTCCATGAACAGCTCGGCCTGCTCGCCTTTGCGATTGACGACCGCAGGCGACAGAATCATCAGCTTGGTTTCTTCCGGCATTACCAGCACCGCGTCGACCATCTGCGAAATGGTCATCGACATCAGCTTCTGCTCGGGGTGGTCGGGGCAATACGGCTCGCCGACGCGCGCATAAAGCAAGCGCAGGTAATCGTGGATTTCGGTGACGGTGCCAACGGTGGAGCGTGGGTTGTGCGATGTCGCCTTCTGCTCGATCGAGATCGCCGGCGACAGGCCTTCGATCAGATCGACGTCCGGCTTTTCCATGAGCTGCAGGAATTGCCGTGCGTAGGCCGAGAGCGACTCGACATAACGGCGCTGGCCCTCGGCGTAGAGCGTGTCGAACGCGAGCGAACTCTTGCCCGAGCCGGAAAGACCCGTGATAACGATCAGCCGGTGCCGCGGCAGATCGAGATTGATATTCTTGAGATTGTGCGTGCGTGCGCCGCGAATGCGGATGTATTCCATGCTGATGCAGGAGCGTTGGACAACCTGCTAATATACTCCCTTTCGGTCGCTCTTTCTAAGCCGATCTGCTGCGCACGATTCGGCTTGGCTCTGGTTGCCGCGGATTAGCGAGCGGCAGCTCCAACTCACTCGATCCGCCGCCTAAGCCGAACGGCCGATTCCAGCTCTCGCCCGCGCCGGATACAATCGACGAACTATTCGAAGGGGATACGCAATGGCATCAGTCAACAAGGTGATTCTGATCGGCAACCTGGGCCGCGATCCGGAAACCCGCTACACGACCGGCGGCGACGCCGTCACCAATATTCGCATCGCGACCACCGACACGTGGAAGGACAAGGCCGGCGAGAAGCAGGAAAAGACCGAGTGGCACAGCGTCGTCTTTTTCGGCCGGCAAGCAGAAATCGCCGGCGAGTATCTGAAAAAAGGCCGCCAGATCTATGTCGAGGGACGCCTGCAGACGCGAAAGTGGCAGGACAAGGAAGGGCAGGATCGCTACACCACGGAAATCGTCGCCGATCGCATGCAGATGCTCGGCAGCCGCGAAGGCAGCGGCGCGGCCCACACTGCCGACGAGCCGCCCGACCGCGAGCGCGCTTCGGCCCCAGCCGGCACATCGGCGTCGGCCCCTGGAGCGAAGGGCGGTGCCGCGCAGTCGAAGAAAAACGTCGACGATCTAGACGACGATATCCCGTTCTGATCGGCTCGCGGCGATTTGTTCGGGGCCGAGGCACCCCGTTGCAGGCTCTTTGTCGCGCGCGGACTCGATGACCGCGCCACCCAAACACACTTCACCGTCGTAGACCACCAGATACTGGCCGGGCGTCGGCGCCCACTGCGGGGTGTCGAATCGAGCGCGCCAATGGGACTCCGGCGGCTCCAGCGGCTCGAGAACGCACGACGCATCGGGCATCCTATAGCGCGTCTTCGCAGCCAACGTCGATTTTTGCGGCGGCGTGCCCGCGATCCAATGCATCGGCCCGGTCTCCACGACGCTCGAATACAGCCGGCGATCGTCGTGTCCCTGCACGACCAACAGGGCATTGGTTGCCGGATCCTTGCCTGCGACAAACCAAGGCTCCCTGCTGCCACCGGGCGTGCCACCTATCCCCAGTCCTTGCCGCTGGCCGAGCGTGTAGTAAGCAAGGCCCTGGTGGCGGCCGACAATCACGCCGTCCGGCGTCCGCATGGGCCCGGATTGTTTGGGCAAATAGCGGGCGAGAAATTCGCGAAAGGGCCGCTCGCCGATGAAGCAGATGCCGGTCGAATCCTTCTTGGCGTAGGTCGGAATGCCCTGCTCGCGCGCCAGCGCACGAACCTGTCGCTTGGTCATGTCGCCGACCGGAAAAAGAGCGCTCACTAGCTGTTCCTGCGCGAGCTGATGCAGGAAATAGGTTTGATCCTTGGCCGCATCGGCCGCCTTCAGCAATTCGACGCTTCCTCCCGCATGCCGCAGCCGCGCGTAATGGCCGGTCGCGAGACGGTCGGCACCGAGCATCCGTGCGTGGTCCAGAAACGAGCGGAACTTGATCTCGCTATTGCACAGGACGTCGGGGTTCGGTGTGCGGCCGGCAGCGTACTCGCGCAAGAAGGCAGCAAAGACGCGATCGCGGTACTCGGCCGCGAAATTCACCGCCTGCAGCTCAATGCCCACGACGTCCGCGACCGAAGCCGCGTCGACCAAATCCTGTCTCGACGAGCAGTATTCATCGGTATCGTCATCTTCCCAGTTCTTCATGAAGATGCCGACAACCTCGTGCCCGGCCTTCTTGAGCAGCCATGCGGCGACCGATGAATCGACGCCACCGGAGAGACCCACGACGATGCGATGCTTTGTGTTCACTGGTTGCGCGCTCGCGCGTCATTAACAAAAAAGGCAGAGACCAACGGCCCCTGCCTCTCTGCAAACACGCCGGACGATGCAAGTTCCGGCGTTCGGATCGGACTTATTGTCCTACCGACATTCTTTCCAGCATGTCCAGCTCCATCAGCTTCTTCGACTGCGCGGTCTTCCTCGTGGCGGCCTTTTGTTCCGGCGTCATCGCGTCCCATTTGGCCTTGGCCGCGGCGCGATCGGCCTTGAGCTTGGCATCATCGCCAGCGGTCGCCATCGGATAATCGCCCTCTTGCGCGACCAGTTCCAGTTGCGTCAGTTCTGAAACTCTCTTCGCCTGCATCGACTTGCGGGTGGCAGCCTTTTCTTCCGGCGACATTGCCGCGAATTTGGCCCTGGCAGCGTCCCGCTCGGCCTTCAGCTTCGCCTGGTCTACGGGGGTCGGCGGGGTCTTGTCGTCGGCCAGTGCCGACGCGGAGGCGAATGCAAACGCGCCGGCGAACAGTGCAGCAATCAATTTCTTGTTCATGTGTTGTCCTCAGAGAAATGTGGGTGCGTGTGCGAGGCGATTCGGGTTTCGACAGTGGCTTAAAGTGTCTGACCGCTTCTAGCTTCGCGAGTTGGGTTACAAGTCAAAAAAAGCGGAATTCAAGGTGCCATCCCGCCACCAGATCAGGACTATTGCCCTTTTTGCTTTTGCATCGCCTTTTCGGCTTCGGGCGTGTTCAACGTGCCCTTGGCCGGCGTCGGCGCCATCTTTGACGCTGCGGTCGCCTTCGTGTCTTCCGCCGCCTTCAATTGCGAGCCGGTATCACCTATCTTTTCCATCCTGCTTTCGTCGGCTCTCTTCTTGATATTGGCCGCCTTCCTTGCTGCCGCCCTTTCTTCCTTGGTCATCTTGACGTCGGCGGCCTTCTTGTCCGCGGCTTCGGCCTTCAACTTGGCCTGCTCTTCCACGGTTATTTTGGTTGGCGTTTTGTCGTCAGCGAGCGCCGACAGCGATGCGAAAGCGAACGCAGCGGCAATCAACGCAACGAGCAGCTTGTTCACGAATGCATTCTCACCAAAAGTGGTTGGGTGTCGAAGTCATCTTGCCGCGGGCCACCGAACCGGAACCCGTCAGAAGGCCCGGGCCCGCGAATCCGACAAAGCCCAATGATTATATTGACCTTTGCTGTAGATTGCAACGAGACCATCGGTGCTCGCATCGCCTCGTTGCATCCATACAACGGCGCCTTAATACTTGGTCGTGCCTGACTTCGGCGCGGTGTCAGCCTTGGGCATTTCCGCGCTCTTTGACGCGGTGTCTGTCTTGGGCGCTGTCGCAGTCTTGGGTGTGGTATCGGCCTTGGTCATCGCTGCGGCCTTCGGCGCCGGCTTGGCAACCTTGTGCTTCTTCGGCTTGGCTTTCGTTGGCGCAGCCTTGGTCGCATCGGCTGTCTTGGCTGGCATTGCAGCGGACTTGGCTGCCGGAGCGGCGGACGGCGGGGTCGGTGTGACCGACGGCGCTGTTGCAGGTGCGGGCGCGGCCGGTGCCGTCGGGGTGGTCGTCTGCGCGACGGCCGTCAGCGAAATGGCAAGGGCGCTGGCGCTCAGCGCGGTCAACAGCTTATTCATGTCCTGTCCTTAAGTCTGGGTTTGTCGGTCGACACATAAATGCGTGTCGCCGCCATTAACGCGACCCTTTCTCGAACGGTTGACAGGTCGGGCCGTCGCGCCCTGGACAGGGCACTCATTTTGCCTCCCGGCGCCAGGTCATGACCGGCCATCCATGAGCGCTCGCGTGTTCGTGCAACAAGGGATCGGGGTCAACCGCGACCGGATGCGTCACCGACGACAGCAACGGCAGGTCGTTGTGGGAGTCGCTGTAGAACCATGACTCGGTGAACTCGCCCAGGTTGCGGTCCATCGCGGCCAGCCAATGCTTGACCCGCAAGAGCTTGCCGGCGCGAAAACACGGCTCGCCAACCGTCCGGCCGGTAAAACGGCCATTGATCGTTTCCGGCTCGGTCGCGACCAGATGCGCAATGCCATAGAGTCCTGCGATCGGACGCGTGATAAAGCTGTTGGTCGCGGTCACGACGGCAACCAGGTCGCCCGCTGCGAGCCGTTGATCGACCACCGTCTTCGCATCGGGCAGCAGCATGGGAACGATCTTTTCGGCGACGAAGCGCTCGCGCCAGGCGAGGAGCTCGGCAGGGTCGTGCTCCCTGAGCGGGCGGAATTGAAACTCGAGAAAAGCGTGAATGTCGAGCGTGCCGGCTTTGTAATCGGCGAAGAAGCCGGCATTGTGGCGCTCGTACGCTTCAGCGTCCAGCACGCCGGCTTCGATCAGAAATTGCGCCCAACCGTAATCGCTGTCACCTGCGATCAGCGTGTTGTCGAGATCGAATAGCGTCAGGCGTTGTGGGGCGTGTCGGCGGCTGCCGGCTTCCATTCCAGCTCCCGTTGCAGCCAACCCTTGAGTAGAGGCACGGTGATCGGCCGTTTGGTCGCCAGCGACTGCCGGTCCAACGCGGCAAGGGTCGCGAGGAGCGACGGCATATCGCGCCGGCCGTGCCGCAGCAGATACTCGATCACGTCGTCGGAGAGCACGATTCCGCGGCTCCTGGCGTATAGGGCGAGCGCAGCGGGCTTGGCGTCGTCCTCGAGCGCCAGCAGCTCGTAGACGAGTCCCCAGCCCAGACGCGTGCGCAAGTCCTCGCGCAGCGAAAGGGCGGCGAGCGGCGTCCTGCTCGTCGCGATCAGCCGCGCTTGACGCTCCTTGATCGCGTTGTAGAGCGTGAACAGACGACCCGCCGCCGCTTCG